>CAZTYT010000085.1:0-8641 GCA_964618245.1 uncultured Legionella sp.
GTAGTCAAAATTAACCGTATCGGACAAGAGTTGGATTGTGAACTGTATGCCAAGTGCGAATTTTTTAATCCTGGCGGTTCAGTGAAAGACCGCATCGGTTACGAAATGGTTGTTAATGCAGAAAAAGATGGTCTGATTAAGCCAGGCTATACCCTTATTGAACCCACCTCTGGCAATACAGGAATAGGAATTGCATTAGCAGGCGCAGTCTTAGGCTATAAAGTGATTATCACCATGCCGGAAAAAATGAGTCAGGAAAAACAATCAGTGCTCGAACGCTTGGGGGCAACGATTTATCGCACGCCAACAGAAGCGGCTTACAACGATCCGGATAGCCACATCTCTTTAGCTAAAAAATTAAATGCCCAAATCCCCAATTCTTATATTCTGGATCAATACGCCAATCCTAATAATCCCAATGCACATTACCATGGCACCGCCCAAGAAATCATTAATGATTTTGGCAAAGACTTGCATATGGTTGTTGCTGGTGTAGGCACTGGCGGTACAATCAGTGGCATAGCCAAGCGCCTTAAAGAATATAATCCAACAATTAAAATTATTGGTATTGACCCTGAAGGTTCTATTTTAGGCGGAGGAACGGAAATAAAATCATACCAAGTTGAAGGCATAGGTTATGATTTTTTCCCCGAGGTTTTAAATAATAAGTTGATTGATCAATACGTTAAAACCAATGATGCCAATTCGTTTCATATGGCAAGACGGCTTATGCGAGAAGAAGGTTTATTAGTTGGCGGTTCTTCCGGTGCTGCAATGTGGGGTGCATTACAAGCGGCCAAATCCTTAACCAAAGATCAAAAATGCTTGGTGATTTTACCCGACTCCATTCGTAACTACATGTCAAAATTTGTCCATGATGAATGGATGAAAACCCATGGTTTCCTATAAATTCTTAGGTTGGGCCTAGGCCCAACAAAATTATTTAAATGCTGGCTGAGCAGGTATAGTGTTATCAATGCGATCAAATAATGCGTCCGCTTTAATTGCATCAGCAACAATCCAACTAGCTAAAGCACGAGCACGCTCCTCTACCGTATTTTTCCCAGCAGACTCTGGGGCACCAACAAGTATAGGATGAGCTGCTTGCTGCAACTGGCGGATATAGCCTGCATTGTTGTCCTGGTAGGGCAATAATTCAATATAATAATCCCGCAGTTGCGCATAGGATAATTCGCCTGCAGCAACCATGCTTAAAATAGTATTTTGCTGCTGCTCATAGGCACGTAAAATCTCTTGGTCAGCGGCGTGAATTTCCGCAAGAATTTGCTTTATTGTATTCTCTTGCTCATCACTGACCACAGGCTTCACTGTAACTGCCAATTGCCCTACATAGGCAAAATCGGCTTTATGGTTTACTGCAGGAAAATATTTATCGCCTTGGACTTGGATCACCAGGCCATGCTGCCCTGGTTGGCCAAGATTTTCTTGTTTTCTCAATTCCTTACCTAATTCCTTAAAAGACAAAGTAATAGGCAGCTCCAGAACAGATTGCAAAGCTTTCAATGCAATAACTGGTAATTGTGTTTTAGGATCACGTAAATCTTTTACAGATGTTTCTTGATTAAAATCTGCAAAAATAGCGCGATAATTTAAATTCAATGGATTAGCCATGATTTCATCGACAGTAAGTTGACGCAATACGTAAGCCATACACTCCACTAATTCAGATTTACGGCTTGTTTGTAACAGACGGCTTAATCGTTCTTTAGGGGTAGTCAAATAAGCATCATTATTGGTGTACTGAGGAAAATATTCGTAGAAACGCCCTAATATTTTTTTCACTGTAGAATCATTAATGGCCAACCCATTTTGCATATAGTCAATTAGTGCAACAGCGGCAGCATGAAATTGTTCACCACCTACATTGATAATTTCATAATTACTCTGCCTCTGTCCATGTAATGCAGGAGTTTTAAAAAAGCCGCTAGTGTGTGCCGCCATAAACGCGCCCCCAACTTTAAAATCTAACTATCATTTTAATCAATCTAAATTAAGGAAATATTAACTGTTTTGCCTCCATCTCACTTATATTTAAAGTTATTTTGAATGATTATTGTTTTCAAAATGACTCTGTCGTATAAAATGATAGGTAGCACCATAATTTTAGACCATATGCTGAACTTTTACGCAGTTTAATGTTAAGGAAAACCATGGAGCATTTTCAAGAAGAGGACTTAACACGTATTAAGAGCTTACTGCAAAACACCAGTGAATTTATTGCTTACTTTGAATTAGCTGAAGCAAAAATGGGACAATGGCAACAAGCTATTGCCCAACAATCCAGCCATTTACAGCAACAATTAGAAGAGTTTAAGCTTCTTACAGGACAGTCTTTAACTAAACTGGATGAGCATGAGCGCGAGGTTAAACAAAACATAAGCGATTATTTAAGCCAATATGATTTGCACCAGTTCCAGCATGTTGCCAATGAAAGCTGTGAGCAAGTCAAAAAAACTGCTCAGGACGCAATCAGTAAAAGTCAAAAGTTGCTGCATACCTTTCAAATAAGATTCAATTTTTTTGCTGTTCTTACCACGATTCTCACCGCCTTTATCATGGTGCTTTATTTAAATGGAGAGCTACCCTGGGAAATGCATCATCAAGCCAAAAATGAGCGTGAAGCGGGTAAAGTGTTATTGCAAATTTGGCCTAAACTAAGCCAAGAAGAAAAAAACAAGATTTTAGGCTATGTTACTCAATCCTAAGGGATTTGACCCTCTACCTCTAATGTCTTGAAAGAGCCGCTCTGAAGAGCGGCTGATGATACCTAAAGAAGAGGAAGATAAGCGCTTAAAATCATTCTAGCAGAGGTAATCGTGTTCTATTCTCTCCTTGCTGTATTTTATTTTTTATTAATGAGTTACTTGTTTGTTCTTTTTTTACGTAAAAAAAACAAGCAAAGAATCATTCGACAATGGCAAAAGACTTTAAACTTGGCAGAACATGCAAAAATTTTTCACCAATTATACCAAGATGTGAATGGTTTTCTTCTCTCTCACCAAGCACGCCAAACTCATGATGCTCTCGACTATGTTTATGGTGAAGTTGAATTTTTATCTTTTCTTGCACTCCTTTCACTGATTAAACCGAATGAAAAAACCGTTTTTTATGATCTGGGCTGCGGCACTGGGAAAGCCGTAATTGCCTGTGCGATGACTTATCGTATACATAAATGTGCAGGGGTAGAGATATTACCTGAACTTTATGAATGCGCTTGCAAACAAGTTAGCCGATTAGCCCAAACAAAAAACTATGCTACCAAAGCCGCTAAAATAACAATCCTTTTAGATGATTTTTTAAAAGCCAATTTGGATGATGCCACTCTCATTTTTATTAACTCAACAGGCTTATTTGATCCTACTTGGGGGAAACTTTGCGAGCGCCTAGCACGTTTACCGCAATTGCAAACAGTCATTACCACTAGCAAAAGCCTACCCGAACATCATTTTTCTATAATCGCACAAACCCCAGTGACAATGAGTTGGGGAGTAGTGACCGCTTATATACATGCTCGAAAAAAGAATAGTTACTAACTGTGTTGAAAACATTGAATAATTTTTTACCCGATCTATACTTATTAAAACAGGGCATTGTCCGCACCTAAATCTGTATTGGTGACAGACTTTGGAACGAGCGACAATCATGAGGTGGGTATGATTAAATCAGAACTCATAGAAAGCATAGCTGCGCGAATGACACATCTTACTGAAAAAGAAGTAGCTGATAGTATCAACAAAATACTAGAATTAATGAGCGATGCGCTCATTAACAATCAACGAATTGAAATTCGTGGCTTCGGCAGTTTTTCTCTGCATTATCGCCCGCCACGTAATGCCCATAACCCTAAAACCGGAGAAAAAGTACTAACCAAGGCTAAATATAGCCCCCACTTTAAACCCGGGAAAGAACTACGAGAACGTGTTGATGCCTCACGGGCTAATTATGAATTACCAGAAGAGTAAGACAGCACGTCATAGCCTTGGCGCGCAATGTAACCAAGGCTATTTGGATTAAGTGCGCGGCAACGTAACGCCTTCTTGCCCTTGATACTTACCCCCGCGATCACGATAGGAGACCGCACAAACATCGGTTGCCTCCAAAAATATCATCTGCGCAACTCCTTCATGGGCATAAATTTTGGCAGGTAACGGTGTTGTGTTAGAAAATTCTAACGTGACATGACCTTCCCACTCTGGCTCTAAAGGAGTGACATTGACAATAATGCCACAACGCGCATAGGTGGATTTACCCAAACAAATCGTCAAAATGTTACGCGGAATACGGAAGTATTCCACTGTTCTGGCTAAAGCGAAAGAATTGGGAGGAATAATACAAACATCTGACTGCACATCCACAAAACTGTTTTCATCAAAAGCCTTGGGATCAACAATGGCAGAATTAATATTAGTAAAAATTTTAAATTCGTTAGAGCAACGAACGTCATATCCATAACTGGATACCCCGTAGGAAATAATTCGTCCAGATTCGTTTTCCCGCACTTGTCCAGCACTGAAGGGAGAAATCATTCCCTGTTCAAGTGCCATTTTCTCTATCCATCTATCTGATTTAATCGACACAGTTAAACCTCATAGCTTTTGCAAAAAGAGTGTTCTATCATAAAAACCACTGAAACGAAAGCATTTGCTCAATGGTCTACTATTTTTTAGCCAAATTTGCAAGTATCTCACCAATCTCCATTGGCATAGGAAAAACAATGGTAGAGTTGTTAGTTCCAGCAATAGCAGCCAAGGTCTGTAAATAACGTAATTGCATGGCTTGTGGCTGCTGGGCTAAAACCTGTGACGCTTGTAGTAATTTTGCCGATGCCTGCAATTCACCTTCTGCATGGATTACTTTAGCCCGACGCTCTCGCTCTGCTTCTGCTTGCTTGGCAATCGCCCGAATCATACTCTCATCAAGATCAACGTGTTTAATTTCCACATTTGAAACTTTAATCCCCCAATTATCAGTTTGAGCATCCAGAATTTTCTGCACATCACTGTTTAATCGTTCACGCTCAGAAAGCATTTCATCCAGTTCGTGTTGCCCTAATACTGAACGTAAAGTCGTTTGTGCCAATTGACTGGTGGCTTCGTAATAATTCTCTACCTGAATTATGGCATTTTCCGGGGCGACCACACGAAAATATAATACGGCATTGACTCTGACTGAAACGTTATCCTTAGAAATGACATCCTGGCTGGGCACATCCATCACGATAGTGCGTAAATCCACTCGCACTACTTGTTGAATAATTGGCATTATCAAAACCAATCCAGGGCCTTTAACTCGCCAAAATCGCCCCAGCAAAAAAACCACACCTCGCTCATATTCTCGAAACACTTTGATGGCGGAAGCAAGAAACAATAAAATTACAACAAAAACTACACTAATAAATGGCGTCATCATGATCACTCTCCTTCATGAGTTTTATCCTCTTCGACCTGTAGCGTTAGTCCATTGCCCCCAATAACCTTGATAGAACGATGAGCAGCAATAAATCGTTTCGACTGCACATTCCAAATTTCGCCTCGAATAACTGCCTGCCCTTCAAAATTTATATCGCTTAAGGTTTTTCCACGAGCATGCAATAGCACTGACAAACCATGATGAATTTTTTGCTGACGCGCTTTAATAGCCATACCAAGCAATATAATAAAAATGAAAATATTTACCGTAGCCATGGCACAAATAACTGACCAGGCAACATGATAAGCAGCCGATTGGGTATTCATCAACATAATTGACCCTAAAATAAAGGCAATAGTGCCACCGACACCTAATGAACCAAAGGCAGGGAAAAATGCTTCGCCAATAATAAACCCTATCCCCAATATAATAAGCGCCACTCCTGCATAGTTAACTGGTAACAGTTGAAATGCATAAAGAGCAATAAGCATTGAGATAGTGCCAATGACTCCTGGCAATACATAACCTGGGTTAACCAATTCAAAAAAAATACCATAAATACCTAATAGTAATAACAAATACGCAACCGTAGGATCAGTGATCGTGGCTAAAAAGTAAGTACGCCAATCTGGTTCAACCCGTTGAATTTCTGGATTATCTGTGACTAGTTTTATTTGACGATTATTTTGGGTAACGATTTTGCCATTAGCCTGGGCTAATAAATCTTGATCGTCTACTGCGATGTAATTAATTACATGGTCTTTTAAAGCTTCTGTGGCGGTTAAGGTGCGCGCATTCAAAACGGCCTGCTCGGCAAAAATCGGATCTCGGCCACGCAATTGAGCTAAAGTGCGAATTGTTGCCGTAGCATCATTCATCATTTTTCGCTCTTCGGTGGATAATTTTTTTTGTTCCGTATTAGAAAATCCGGAACCGATGCTGATGGGACTGGCGGCTCCTAATTGCGTTCCTGGCGCCATAGCAGCCAGAGTACTGGCATAAAGAATGTAGGTTCCTGCACTAGCAGCTCTTGCTCCCACTGGACTGACATAAGTGATAACAGGCACCGCGGAAGTTAAGAGCTTTTTAACAATATGACGCATTGATTCATCTAATCCTCCTGGAGTATCCAGTAGGATTACAATTAAATCTGCTTTTTGCGCCTTATCCATCTCGCGTTCAATATAATCAGCAGTAGCAGGCCCAATAGGTCCTTTAATGCTTAATTCCACTATTTTGGCGGCATAGGAAGAGGAGAATATCAATAATAAAAAATTAAATAGCAACAGAAATACGGCTTTTTTAAATCTGCTATTGTAAAAACACATCCTCATATCCTTAAACGAGAACGCCTATGTTTAAAGATAGCATAGGTAGATGAGCTTATTTGTTGTGACCATTAAATTTATGAAATGTAGTTTTGTTGGGCCAAGGCCCAACCTACGAATAAAGCGATGGAGTTTTGACTCAACAAGCTCCAAGATATGAGGATGTTTTTAGAAATACACACCAATTTGTGCAGAAACGGTATCCGCACTCTTGCCTGTTCCTATTGTCGGGGCATTAAAGCCACCAGTAGGCGCTGCACCATTAGCAAATTGGTAAGCACCATAATCCATGTCATGACGATACTCCAGGCTTTCCACCGTATCTTTCCAAATGGAAATATTAAATACGCCAATAAGCCGCTGGTGAGGTAAGTTCAATGCTAAAGCATCTTTACTCCATTGATAGCCTACACCAATTGAGGATGGTTTATTAAAGGTTTTAAAAGTCATCCCAATTTCAGTTTGTAACGCTTGTGGTTTTGCACCATAGCCGTTAAAACTTAAATCCTGTGCTCTAAAAGCTTCTGTCACAGTGACCCATTCTGCAGAAAAATTAAAGCGATCGATGCCCAGGTTACCATAGAAATCAATAGCTGGCGTTTTTCGTACTGCTTCATTTCCGTGCAGCAATGATCCAAAACCACCAAAGGTGCCTGGATTAGGTGCCGTATTTTGCATACCTGCAGCATCATTAATAGAACTAATAAAGCTTGCACCTAACTCACCATGAGCCTCGCCTAATTCATAAGCATAACCCAAATTAACTCCACCCACGCCTGATTTGCCTAAGGTGGTATCGCTACGATAAAGATATGTGGCAACAAACGGGCCAGTATCTTCTTGAGATTTATATCCTAAAATAAATGGGCGCGTTTTGGTACGAGCCATATTCATTGTTAAAGGGGCACTGATCATGGAGCTTGAATAGCGTCCAAAAGGCACATACAGCTGCCCAGCGGTAAAATAGAAAGGTGTTTTATCCAAGTTTCCTATATTAACAAAACCCAAGTTTAAGCTAAAGGCAGAGTTATCAATTCTTGGACCAATTTCTGGTGGACTTTCATCATAAGCAATAGAGACATAGGCTTCAACATTCTGGTTAAGGGCAGCAGCTACTGCTAACTCACTCGCGCCTAAATCAAAATCACTAATAGTATTACCCATATAGTTACTATTAATCATCCCAATGGGTTCAGTCTTACCACTGATAGCGATAATTGGTCTTTCAGGAATAGGGTAACCAATACTGCGATAGGCATCATATAGACGACGTCGTTGCTGCATCAAGCGAATATCACGGTTAATACTTGAAATGTTGACGATGTAATCTGAACCATCGAAGGCAGGCCTAGAGCCCAAATAGGGGGAAGATATTACTGGTGTTCCTGCAATGTATGTCACTACTCGATTGTCAGCGACCAAAGCAGTGGGATAATACCCTATGTTTTCCGGATGTTTTTCAGGCGTATGCACTGTTATCGCTGAAGAATGATATTTCACCATTTTGAATTCATCTTTATGCGATGAATGCTCTTGAGCAGTTGGTATTTTTTGCGAGGAAACCCGTTTCGTTGGGACTTTTCCCTTGGCATGTGCTGAAACTGATTTGTGGTTAACTAACTGTTTTTGCAAAGAAACTAATTGATTTTGTAATTGTTGGGTTTGTCTTTGTAAACGTTCTATTTTGCGCTGCAACTGTTGATCACTTTCCGCATAGAGTGGCGACGACAAACAGACCAGAGCCAATACAATCTTTTTAAACTTCATGCGGCTACTCCTGTTTATAATTTTTACTTCCACATCGGTGGGGCAGAAAGTATATCGCGTGAATTTTGTGCTGGCCAGTGTTTAATTAAAATTTTGAGTGAAAAAGTGGTAAACAA
>CAZTYT010000086.1:0-8547 GCA_964618245.1 uncultured Legionella sp.
AATTTAGTGCAAATAGAAAAACTTTTGATTCAGGCAAAGGAAAAAGCAGCTGATTTGGTTTTACTTCCTGAAAACTTTGCTTTTATGGGAAAGCAAGAGACTGATAAATTAGCCATTGCCGAAGCTTATGGTCAAGGCTATATCCAGGAGAAAATAAGCCAGTTGGCTAAACAACTTGGTTTATGGATAGTTGCAGGTACCATTCCTATCAAAGCGAGTGCATCCAGAGTGCGGGCAAGTTGTCTGGTTTATGACGCACAAGGTAAATGTGCGGCTCGTTATGATAAAATCCACTTGTTTGATGTGTGTGTATCACCTAAAGAAGCTTATAAGGAGTCTGCTACCATTGAACGTGGACATGATTTGGTGGTTGCTGATACTCCAGTGGGTAAAATTGGTTTAACTGTTTGTTATGATTTACGTTTTCCAGAATTATATCAGCAATTATCAGAACTAGGTGCCCAATTATTTACAGTTCCCTCAGCCTTTACTGCAATAACAGGGCAGGCTCATTGGGAAGTCTTGTTAAGAGCAAGGGCTATAGAAAATTTATCTTATGTATTGGGAGCAAATCAAGGCGGTCAGCACGAAAATGGGCGTGTTACTTATGGCCATAGCATGATTGTTGATCCTTGGGGTAAAGTTCTTGCCCAACAAGAAACTGGAGACGGACTAATTATGGCAGACATTGATTTGCAAGGTTTGACATCTTTGCGGCAAACCTTCCCAACGGTGGATCATCACGTATTAATTAAAGGGTAATTACATGACAGAAGTTCTAAATACTGCAAAACAAATTTTATTGGCGCCCGCTGCTTTGGATGAAGCTGGTATCGAAAAATTATTTAAGACAATGATGAGCCATCATATCGATGATGCGGATTTGTATTTTCAAAGTTGTAGTTATGAGTCCTGGTATCTGGAAGATTCTGTAGTCAAAAGTGGAAGTTTTTCTTTAGAACGCGGCGTTGGCATTCGTGCGGTTAGTGGTGATAAAACTGGATTTGCGTATTGCGATGATATCCTGCTGCCAGCCATGTTGCGTGCCGCTGATGCTGCGCGTTCTATTGCACATGCTGGTTCTAAAATAATTCAACCGGTTCATGTCCCTGCTATTGCGCAGAAGCATTACCAAAGTTTAAACCCTGTTGAGGGAATGACCAAACAGGAAAAAATTGCTCTATTGGAAGCTATCGATAAAGAAGCTCGTCGTCTTGATCCCAGAGTAATTCAAGTGAACGCTTCCCTAAGTGGTTGCTATGAAGTAGTAATGGTTGCGGATATGCATGGACGTATGATGGCTGATGTAAGGCCTTTAGTGAGTATCAATGTCAGTGTTATTGTGGAAGATAAAAATGGTCGACGAGAATCAGCCCGTTCAGGCGGGGGAGGCAGAGTCGCGTATTCCTACTTTCATGAAGCAGAAAATGCTTTAAGTTATGCTCGTGAAGCAGTGCGTGAAGCGTTAGTCAATCTGGAAGCAAAACCTGCGCCAGCTGGAACAATGCCTGTGGTTTTAGGCCCGGGTTGGCCAGGGGTTCTTTTGCACGAGGCAGTAGGGCATGGTCTAGAAGGGGACTTTAATCGTAAGGGCTTGTCAGCCTTTTCTGGACGACTTGGTCAGCAAGTGGCTGCTCCTGGAGTGACTGTTGTTGATGATGGCACGCTAAAAGATAGACGTGGCTCCTTAACCATTGATGATGAAGGCACACCCTCTCAATGCACCACATTAATTGAAAATGGTGTATTAGTTAACTACATGCAAGATAAATTAAATGCTAAATTAATGGGTATGCAATCAACGGGAAATTGTCGTCGCGAGTCTTACGCGCATGTACCCATGCCCCGTATGACCAACACTTACATGTTGGCAGGACATTATGATCCCGAAGAAATTATTCGCTCTGTTCAACGTGGATTATATGCAGTGAATTTTGGTGGTGGGCAAGTAGATATTACTTCCGGTCAATTTGTTTTTTCTGCGAGTGAAGCTTATTTAATTGAAGATGGAAAAATAACTACTCCAGTGAAAGGCGCTACTTTAATTGGTAATGGTCCTGATGTGATGAAAAAAATCAGTATGATTGGTAATGATTTGGCTCTTGATCGGGGAATAGGCGTTTGTGGTAAAGATGGCCAGTCTGTCCCTGTGGGTGTTGGTCAACCTACTTTGAAAATAGATGCATTAACGGTGGGTGGAACCTCTTCGAATTAGGCTCAATGACTTTGGATTTTTCGTAGGTCGGGCCTTGGCCCGACAAATAGACTTTCAATGCAAATTTCATTTTTTGGACCAAAGCCTAACATGGGTTAATACAAACGATAGGAACTACTTGGACTATTATTGTCGTCAGCAGGCAATCGATGCATTTGCTCGACTTGGATTTGTTGTTTTTTTGCTTCTAGCAGGTTGTTAAGACCAGAGAAAATATGAAGTTGAATTTTAAGCCATTTCTTTTGGGTTATTGTTAATTCAAAAGGCGGGCACATAAGTGTGCGCTTAAACAGCAGAGCGAGTTCTTTTATGTTTTCTTGATTAAAAAGGATATTTTCTGCCCTAAGAGCATGTCTTTTTTTAGCTAGTTGTTCAAATAAATAGGGTTCATCCATTAAATTATAAGCTTCCAGAAAGAAACCAATATCTGAATCAGATGGTATTTTGACGGGTTGTTTAGGCGGAATTCGCGGTCTTGGGGTACGTAGAAAAGCAGTTGCGGGTATTTCTTCTGAAAATACTTCAGTAGAGAGAGTATTTTCCTTGGTTGTAATCTCTTTTTGCTCTTCAATCTTTTTGGTTTTCTCGTTGATTGTATCAATCTTTGGCGTGTGGTTCATTATAAACTGAATTAAGGCATGAGAATTTACAATAGGTTTTAATACATAACTTTCTAAACTTTCCACGGTAATTATTGAAGACAAATCTGGATCTTTGATTTTATTTTTATTCTTGGTAAATTGCATTTGGAGATTATTCGTCTTAGTCTCTTTTTCGGTAAAAAATAGAGAGCCTTGAGCTTTTGCTTGATTGACAATTTGTATCAGGCTAGCAATGACTCCAAGATCATGATTGCTTGCTTTAAGAGGAATGTTAGTTGCTTTTTCACAAAGATTAATTCCCAGGAAGAAGGGGTTTTCCGATGGTATCAAGGCTATTAATGGATTAGACAAAGTGGTAGTAGAACTAATATTTCTTTGCAAGAGTTTTCTTAATAGCGGTGAACAATCAAGACATAACAATCCTAATACAGCAGGTTTGTAGAAAATATTTTTTTTCGACAGTTCGCTAGAAAAAGTTACATCCACTGAGCTAATCGGAATATTTTTTTTATTTCCTAAGGAAATTAAAAGTGATGCGCTGCGCAATAAGATAATATTTTCCAGCTTTTCCTTCTCAGCATCATTTGTATAAGTAAAGTCTAAAAGATTCTTTTCCAGAGTCGCTTTTTCAGAAATAAATAAAACCAGATAGCATGCAAGTTTTATGATTTCCATGTCATCTAAAAGCTCATCATGAAATTTTTCAATTTCAGCAATAGGCATTTGAGCAATTTCTGCTAAGGCAGGAGGGAGGTTTTTTCTTTGTCTAATGGGGAAGCTTTGCAGGAGCTTCTCAAGAGTTGGGTATTTATCAATTAGTGATAAGGATGAGGGCTGATGATTTTCTTGTTTAATAGCAGAAGTAGGGTTAAACAAAATTTGATAAATCTTATTCGTTACAAGATAGTGTGTAAGTGATGCAGGGGTAATTTTCGTATCGAAGTTAAGGGGTTCTAGATGCTGTTTCTCCGTTTGTAAAGCTTCTAGCCTGGATTTTATTTGTTTTTTAACACCGTAAAAAAATTCCGCTGCTTGTTTTGCAGATAGCTCGCCTAAAGGCATAGAGGGGGTTTTACTATCTGTGGTAATTAATTTTTTATCATAAAGTCCCACAAGAGCGATTAGGGTTGGATATTCAGACTCACTGAATTGCTCTAAATAAATTGCAAGAATAGGATCATTTTCAGGTATTTGGTGTGGAAGATTAATTTCTTCAAGCAAATCACCTACAGTGATAGAGATAGGGATTTTAACAATTTGCGTTAAAGATGAAGGTGGCTTTTTTCTGTATTTAACAGGAGATAATAATGATTTTGCTAGAAGAGGAGACTTATTCACTAATGAATTCTGGTTATGGCTTGTTTTTTCAATGAAAGCCTTTGAGTTAAATAAGTTTTGATAAACATCATTTTCTATAAGATAGCGAGTAAGTGATGCCCGTGTGATTTTGCTATTTGGAGGAATTTGAAGTGGTTCTAAATTTTGTGTACTTTTTTTTAAGTCTTGCAGTCTGGTTGTTACTTGTTCCTTAATGGCGGAAAAAAAATCCTCTGCTTCTTGTTCAGAAAGCTCACCTAACTCTGCCCTGGCTGTTTTATTATCTAAAGTGGTAATTAATTTTTTATCATAAAGTTCTAATAGCGTGACGATAGTTGAGTATTCAAATTCCTTAAATCGTTCCAAGGGAATAGCAAGTACGGGATCAGTTTCAGGTATTTGGTGAGAAAGATTTACTTCCTGAAGCAGAGAGGCCACGGTTTGAGTCATAATAAGCTCTTGTAATTATAGAAATAATTAGCTTATATCATTATAAAAAAAGAGCAAAGTGTTTTTTTTAAGCAATAAATAATGTTTAACAGTACAGCGAGAAGTAATAGCTATTAATCCATTGCCAATTTACTCAGCGTTGAGCTAATTTCAAAAATACGTTCTTCAGGCAAACTAGCGTCCAGGGTAAAGCGTAAACGCTGAGGGCCATCCATTTGATAACGTTTAGCATGAACTTGAATCAGGCTAATTAATTTGCCTGGATCAATATTGGGTTGCTCACTAAACTCCAGTTTAGCTTGTTGCGCACTGGCAGTAATTTTTTGAATGCCCATGGCCTGGGCTTTAAGCTTTAATTCGGTAATTAACAATAGGTGTTTTACCGGTTGTGGTAATAAGCCAAAGCGATCAATTAATTCAATTTGTAACTCATGTAATTGCTCTTTGCTTTTCGCATTGGAGATACGTTTGTACATGATAAGACGATTATGAATATCACCGATATACTCATCGGGAATAATTGCACTAATTTTTAAATCAATTTCTGGCCCTTGATACATCGGGGCTGATAATTCGGGTATTTTTCCAGCTTTTAAATCGCTGACGGCTTTATCCAACATTTCCATAAATAAACTAAATCCTATGGCATGCATGTTGCCGCTTTGTTCCTCACCTAGCAACTCTCCAGCGCCACGAATTTCCAAATCATGAGTAGCAAGGGTAAATCCTGCACCCAAATCTTCCAGCGAAACAATGGCTTCAAGTCGTTTAACTGCATCGGAGGTTAATGACTTTTCATTAGGTGTTAATAAATAAGCATAAGCTTGATGATGTGAGCGCCCCACACGACCACGTAATTGATGCAATTGTGCCAAGCCAAATTTATCAGCGCGATCAATAATAATGGTGTTCGCAGTTGGAATATCAATTCCAGTTTCAATAATGGTTGTGCAGACTAGCACATTAAAGCGATGATGATAGAATTCTGACATAACACGCTCTAATTCTCGCTCTCGCATTTGACCGTGCGCACTACGAATTTTGGCTTCGGGAACAAGTGTTTGTAGTTCCTGAGTGACATGCTCAATTGTTTCTACATTATTATGAAGGAAAAAGACTTGGCCACCTCTTAAAATCTCACGTAGGATAGCTTCACGAACAATAGGGTCTTTCTTTTCTTGCCAAAAAGTTTTAATTGCCAGACGTTTTGCTGGTGGGGTTGTCATTAAGGAAATATCCCTGATTCCTGCCATAGCCATATTCAATGTTCTGGGAATAGGGGTAGCAGTCATGGAGAGAATATCCACATGGGTACGTAAAGCTTTGATGTGCTCCTTTTGTTTCACTCCAAAGCGATGTTCTTCATCAATAATTAATAATCCCAGATTTTTAAAGGCGATACTGCTTTGAAACAATTTATGAGTACCAATTACGATATCCGTTTTACCTGTTTTTAGAGACTCAAGAACTGCCGTTGTTTCTTTAGCGGAGCGAAAGCGAGACAGCAATTCAATATTCACTGCAAAGTCAGCGAACCGATCGCGGAAGGACTCAAAATGTTGCCCTGCCAACAGGGTTGTGGGAACTAAAACACAGACTTGTTTATTATTTTGTACGGCCACAAATGCAGCACGCATGGCAACTTCTGTTTTGCCAAAACCTACATCGCCACAAATTAGGCGATCCATGGGTTTTGATGCTTGCATGTCATTAATAATTTGATCAATGGCTTGTAACTGATCGACGGTTTCAGTAAATGGAAAAGCACTGGCAAATTTTGCATATTCATTTGAATTAAATTCATATTTATGTCCTGGTTGCGCTTCTCTTTTAGCATATAAATCCAGCAACTCAATAGCCACATCATGAATTTTTTCTGCAGCTTTTTTCTTTTCTCGCAGCCATTGATCAGTGCCTAATTTATGTAAAGGGGCGTGTTCGCTGTCCACACCAGTGTAGCGACTAATTAAATGCAATGAAGTGACAGGGACATAAATTTTATCATCACCAGCATAGGCTAAGACTAAAAATTCACTGGCGATGCCATTGGCGTCAATGTGCTGCAAACCTTGATAGCGGCCTACACCAAACTGCAGATGAACGACTGCTTCTCCAAGGCGCAATTCGGCCATATCACGAATAATTAAATCCGGATCCACCGCTTTTTGCGAGCTGCGCCGTTGAGGGACGCTTTGTTCACCAAATAATTGTGATTCGACAACAATTGCTATTTTATTGAGATTTAATTCACAGCCATTAACAATCGCACCCGTGGTGATATTAATTGTTGCAGTATCTTGCAGGAAGCCATGCCAGGAAGATTGAACTTTAGGTAAAATACCACTTGGTTTAAGCAAGTCGAGCAAGACCTCACGTCGTCCAGCACTCTCAACCACTATCAAGTAGCGGCGTGAAGAATCTGCACAATATTCTCGTAAAAGTTTTAAAGGCTCTTCGGTTTTTCGATCAATAGGCAATTGAGGGGCTGAGGCTATATCAAAATTAACAACAGCCCCTTTTTTTTTTCCGAAGTATGTGGAAATAAGCGTAGTTGTTCATAGCTATTGGCCAAAGTCAGTAATTCAATGGGATTGATAAAACAAGCATCTGGCGACAAAATAGGACGGCTAATGTCATAACGTCTTTGCTCGTAACGTTCACTCAGCTCTTGCCAAAATTGTTCTGCCTTAGTTTGAGTTTGTTCGATTAAACAGATTTTGGCATTTTGCGGCAAGTAATCAAAGAAAGTAACCGTTTTTTCAAAAAATAAGGGTAGGTAATATTCTATCCCTGAAGGGAATTGACCCTCACTTACTGCTTCATAGATTGGGCAATGACTGGGATTACCAGGAAATAACTCACGAAATGAACGTCTAAATAGTAGCTGGCTCTGCTCGTTTAGTGGGAATTCGCGTGCAGGTAATACATTAATTTGAGAAATTTTATGAATTGTTCTTTGGGTTTCTGTATCAAATTCCCTTAAACTTTCAATTTCATCATCAAATAGTTCGATGCGAAATGGCATTCCAGAACCCATAGGGTACACATCGATAATCGAGCCGCGAAGAGCAAATTCGCCATGCTCCAATACTTTATTCACACAATGATAACCGGATTGTTGCAGCTGATTTCTAAAGGCCGTTAAATCCAGTTTTTGACCTTCTTTGAGCATAAGCGCATATTGATTAAGGAACTCAGGGGGGCAAAGACGGTGCATTAACGTATTGGCAGAGGTGATGACAATAGCATCTGTTACTTGTTGCATGCGACTTAAGGTGTAAAGTCGCTCTGAAATAATATCTTGATGAGGAGAAAATTGATCGTAAGGTAGAGTTTCCCAATCAGGAAAAAAGAGTATTTCCTGGGGTTTTTGCGAATCTAAAAAGAATTCTAATTCAGCTTGTAGCTGGTTAGCACTAAGATTATCCTGAGCAATAAGTACTTTAACACCTGGTGTTTGCTGGCAATATTCAGCTAAAGCCAAGGCTAAACTACACCCGTGGAGTTGCCCCCAAATTTGTTTTTTTTGAGTTGCTTGGTAGAGTAAAGTATCCATGGCTTTTATTTGCGCAATCGGAGTTAAAAACCAGCTATTATACCTGTATCTTGTTTGGGTTGCATCTAGTTTAATGATTTTAACTGGAAAGAATTGCTCTATAAAATAGATCCGATGATCGCTGGACCCCGCGGTCGATGCCTATGGGCTTGACCATGGGGTTCAATAAAACTAGCGTGAACACTGGCTTTAGTGCCTGCCAACGACAAGCTTTTTTCTCACTAAAAATACTTAATGCCGTTAAGTCATTTAACCCAGCAATTAATTTGGATTTAATGAGAAATGAGTCGTATTCGAATCAAATGCTTTTAAATAATCGTCATAATTTGAGCGTTTCGCAACTGGATTCGGGTTTGAAGGTTGAGCTTGAGGCGGAAATAGCAGTGGATAAGCTACATTAGGATATT
>CAZTYT010000087.1:0-8515 GCA_964618245.1 uncultured Legionella sp.
CCACCCCAAGGGGTTAATCCAGTGGCTTTATTTTCTGTAGTATTAGCTTGACCTGTGACATTACCATTGGTGGACAAGCGTCCGCTAAGGAATGACATCTTAAGAAAACCGTATGCTTTTTTGCGATGAACATCTAAAAGTCCAGTAGGGCCAGTATAAGCCATTACTAAATCTGCAAAAGCATTATTAAGCTCGGTATTTTTTGAGGCTTGAATAAATTTAAATAATTTTTCACCAACAGTTTCCATTTCCATAATGAGGGTTTGGTAATTTGTTGGAATGGCATTGAATCGATTTATAATATTTTGACCCATCTTGGAATTATACATAATTCGATTTAATAATTTATCCATAATATGGAAAACAGGCGAGTCTACCCCTGTGTTAGGCATTTCATTAGGGTGTGCCTTTTTTCCCATTGTGGGGGAGGTATGAGGCCAAATAATTTGATCAACGTAGTTTGAATTTCCTAGCTTGGGCGACATGAGCATAAATGCTTTTTTTACTTCTTTTATGCTTTTTGTAATCTCTTTAAGGTGTTGTGCAACTGTATCTGCGCTAGGCATATCCTTAGCAAGCTCTTCTTCAATATCTGAAATATGTTGAATCGTTGGCGCAAATTTAGCCTGCATCAGAGGGCCAGTGACGACGGTTGATACGTATTCATCCTGGTTATTAAAAAAAGGAACCAAAAGTTTTAATTGATTGATTTGAATTTGATCCAATGCAATTTCTTGATTATTTTGCTCAGTAGGGGTAAATGCCCAATTTCCCAAGAAATCTTCTAAGTAGGTTCTACCCACATACAATTGCTGATTTTGTTCACCATTATTAAATTTTTTATCGATGCGAGCAGCAATTTCCAGCATGGGGATAAGAACTGATTCAGGCAATGGTAAATCCGCGGTATAACCATTTGGATAGTAATAAGCATGAGCAAAGCCGGTAACTACAATCGCTGCTCGTAATAAGTATTCATCAGAAATATCTTCTTTGTTTGCATGGAGTAATGGCATTTCTTGTAATAGTTCTTTTACACGAAAGGTACTAATATGATCAGCAAGCTCAGAAGCCATCTTATCCCATATAGCGTGAGTTTGTGGTAGTTCTAACTTAATTTTCCTTATGTTAAAACCGAGATCAAAGGAGATAGGAGCATAGAGGTCATCTTGCAAGTTTTTTATTATATCTTTTATCATAATAGTTTACCTTGGCAGTATAAAATGATCACACAACCTACAAGGGAACCAACAAAATGTCAATAATTTTTCCAGGATTAATGTGCTTTTAATGTTCATTAAAAAATCTAATTTCTTTTTATTAATACAGCGTTTACCAGTTTTCTATAAAATATTTACCCATTAATGATTATTATAAATCCAGAATGGCATTTTAAAAACCCAAGTGATTAAGTATAATTCTTTTCTATTTGTTTTTCATTGTTGTTATAAGGCGAAGAATTATGTTAGAGAAGTTTGAATTATTTACTTACTTACCAGCGGAAATGCAAGAGGCAACAAGTCCTTATTTATTTGGTCCTGACTTAGCAAAGTTTTCCATGGCTGCTCATTTGTATAAAGATTTGTTTGGCTCAAAGCTTAATGTTTTTAAGTTATTGCATTATGGTGTACGGAGTCAGCGTAATGCGGTTAAAGCAATAACCAATAATGAAATAAAATTAATATTTCAAAGAGCCAAAGTAATAGATTGCTCTGGAAGGGTTTTTGAAAATATTAGTGCCTTTGAGTACGCGCTTTGGGCTTTAGACCAGTTTATGTGGGAAACACTATTACAGAATATTCCTCAAAACGAAGAAGGTAAAGAGATATTAAAAATACTGATTGCCCAATATCAAAAAGTCAAAACAGAGGGAGTTACGTATACCCTTAGTGGGAAGACAATTACTGAAAGCCATTTTGATTATCAAAATACCATCATTAAAGAATTGCAAACACAAGTCAATCTGGTTACTGCACCAGGGGCAAGGGATTGGGCTTTAATTGATAAGCAATGGAAAGAGGATTTTGGTGGAGCATTAACGCTACTTCCAATGCATTTTGTTTTTTCATATTGTTCTGAAGTTCCTTTTTATCCGATACCGGATTTTACTATCCCGCCGCAAAAACCATCAAATGAATTTTATGACTCAGATAATAAGCAATATGTATATTGGTTTGCTCCTGATTCTCAATTAGGTAAAAATATTGCAGTATTTAGAGGTCCGCGAAAAGAGAATGCCTCATCAGCGACAGGGCAAATGATGTGGGGAATGCCAGGAATGGATTTGGACGCTTTAACCAAATTATGTAAAGTGAGGACAAATGCACTTGTTAATCTTGAACAGCAGTTACTTGAACAAGTGAAGGCGATTGATGTTCAACCACACATTTAATGAAAGTACATTGGCGATATAATTATCGCCATTTAATCTTTAAATACGATGAGTCATAGCAGTTACATTCTCAAGATGTACTATTATCCTCTTGATACTCCAAAATATCCCCTGGTTGGCAAGATAAGTACTTACAAATTGCATTCAAGGTAGAAAGACGCAAGGCCTTGGCTTTTCCTGTTTTTAAAATCGATAAGTTTTGTTCAGTAATGTTAATGGCTTCAGCAAGCTCTTTAGAGCGAACTTTTCGTTTAGCCAACATCACATCCAAATTTACAATAATAGGCATTGTTTAAATCCTTGAGCTTTATATCGTGTATTGTTGTTCCTCATTGAGTTTGCACCCTTCGGTCATGATCCAGGAAATTAAGAGAATAACCAATGCTATCAAAACAATTCCAATATTTGTATGCGATAAAGAAATGCCAGCAAATCGGTGCCCAGGAGGATTATTCCAGGTTAATACCAAGCCCATTAATCCCTCATAAAAAGGATTGATAATTTGGGTCAATAATAAGGCATAACCACTGTGACGGATATAGCGGACGTTTTGCAGAGAAAAAATTTCTCCTTGCTCATAAAGTTTAAATAATTGAATTAAAGTAAATAAAATATATAAATAAATTATCATGGGAATAGCACTAACTCCGAGCGCTAATAGTCGTTCGGAAAGGCTAAGGGGATGGAGCATATTATCCAAATAGAGATTAGGGATAAAATTGACCTGAATTAGTCCATAAAAAGTATTGAGCGTGCCTGTAGCAGTAAGCCAGGAGCTAATCATGAGTATTGGTAAGGCGATAAAAATAATTTGAAACAGAATTCTGAAAAACATGCTCATGCGTTTAATTTTATTCATTTTTTTCTCACTAAAAAGTAGGCACGCTTGTGCCTACTGCTTAAGTTAACCAAATACGCCACCATTGGTGCTACATTTAGCCTCATGTTCTATAACGGTCAATTCTATTGTTCCTTGAGTCTTAATCGAATCAATCGCTATAGAACATTGCTGCGGTTGATTGAATTGATTGGCGGAGGAAGGTAGCTCATGGCCATTAATGGATAGCACTTTTATTCCTGCTATTTGATAGGCTTGCATCTCAATGGGAATAGTCAGGCTTTTATCGATAGAGATTGTACGAACTTCACCTGCTACCGGTGACATGTTTTGATTTTGATGCATCATTTGAAAACTTACAGTTGCAGGTTGATTGGTTGTTAGTACTACTTCATGGGCGTAAGCTGCACTCATCATAGCAGACAAGCCACCTGTTAAAAGTATCAATTGTTTTAATTTCATTATAAACCTCATAGTTCAGATAAATTATTTATCATCGATGACATGAGGAATATACAATAAAAAATTATCGAATTACAATAATTTTTTAAATTAATTTATTAATTTTTTTTGTACGGCACATATTGGGGGATCCACATATTGCTTTTGATGGTTTTTTCGATGTCTTCTTCAGTTAAGAAGTCTGCCAATTGTGAACGTACCGCTTCTTTAGCCACAGCTAAGGCCACCTGATAAGAAACTTCACGTACTTGGGTAAGAGGTGGGAGCAAGTTTGCTTGAGGGTCATGTTTTGCTGGTGAACAATTGGCCAAGGCTTTGGCTGCAACCATAAACATCTTATCGGAAACCTGTTTCGCTTTTACGGCAATTAAACCAAGTCCCATTCCTGGGAAAATATAAACATTATTCGTTTGGTCGACTCGGAATGGTTTGCCATTTTTGATAATATTGCCAAAAGGGCTTCCTGTGCCAATGACTGCTCGGTTATCAGTCCATAACATTAAATCATTTGGAGTTGCCTCGCTATGTGTAATGGGGTTGGAAAGAGGCATAATAATGGGCTTGATAGCATGTTTGGCCATTTCACGTACTAGTTCTTCAGTAAAAATACCGACTTGCCCTGAAACCCCCAAAAGCGCATTAGGATGTAAATTTTTAATCACATCTTTTAAGCTTATAAGGTTATTATTTTCACATTTCCAATTGGCGATGAGCTGCTTGGGTTTTACCAGTTTTTCCTGGAAGGGGAGTAAATCTTTCATTCCTTCGATTAAAAGACCATTACGATCCACCATAAAAATACGGTTTCTTGCTTCTTCTTCGGAAAGGCCATCTTCTACCATGGCATGAATAATTAATTCAGCAATACCACAACCTGCAGAGCCAGCTCCTACAATGACGATGTTTTGCTCTTTCAAATGAATTCCTGTGACTTGTACCGCAGCTAAGAGTGTGCCTGTTGCTATAGCTGCAGTACCTTGAATATCATCATTAAACGTACACAGTTGGGTACGGTAGGTATCTAGCAAACGGGTAGCATTTTGTAAGGCAAAGTCTTCCCACTGCAGCAACACATGAGGAAAGCGTTTTTTTAAGGCCTGGATAAAAGTAGCAATAAAATCATCATATTCTTTTCCACGCACACGCTCATGGCGCCAGCCGATGTATAAGGGATCATTTATTCGTTCAGGATTATTGGTGCCCGTATCCAGTAATATAGGTAAAGTGTGAGAAGGGTGTATTCCTGCACAAGCACAATATAGAGCCAGTTTACCAATAGGAATTCCCATGCCTCCGGCACCTTGGTCCCCAAGACCCAGGATACGTTCGCCATCTGATACCACAATGGCCTTGATTTGGTCAAAGCGGGGATTGGCCAGAATTTCATTAAGATGGTGGCGATAAGGATAAGAAAGAAATAATCCTCGAGGACGGCGATAAATGTGACTGAATTTAAGACATGCATCACCTACGGTAGGGGTATAAACAATAGGCATTAACTCAGCCACATGCTCACACAGTAAGCTATAGTAAAGTGTTTCATTGGAGTCTTGTAAGTCACGCAAGTAAAGGTATTTTTCCAGGTCGCTTTTTTTACTTTTGAATGCTTCATAAGAACGCGCTTTTTGATCGCTCATATTGCTTTCTTCGGGAGGTAAAAGCCCAAACAAGTTAAATTCTTTGCGTTCTGAATCAGTAAAAGCAGTCCCTTTATTAAGAATAGGATTAGCAATAAGATGATAATCAGTAATACTCACTTCATAATAAATTTTACCATTTTCATCAATGCGTTGTTTGTATTCCATTTCTAACTCTCCCTCACCAGCTACTCCTTTTTGCTATTTAAAGCATAAACCTTTTTTGTATTTATTTCGAATTTATTGAGAAATTTTTATCCTTTCTTAATATTTTCTTCAGGTTATTCCCATATAATCATTTTATTTTTAGATGCGTATCCTGATGCCTAAACAACCTGAAAAAACCTATAAATGTCTTAACCTGCAAGCTAATTTCATAAAGAAAACAGAAAAAGAAAAATTTGGTGGTAACGGGGTTGGGGGCGTGTATCGCCATAAAAAAAGTGGTAAGGATTACCTGGTTAAGCGTGTAGCAACTACATCCGTAATGAGCATTGAACAGCTTAAGTATCAGCAAAAAGATGGTCGATTTCGGGTATGGGATGAGGTTTTAGTAGCTAACATTTTGCGTCAAGCTGGTGTTTTGGCGCCGAAGATGTTTGCAGTAGAAGATGATACGGGCTGGCTTTATGTTGCTTCTGAAATGTTACCTGCGGTAAAAGATTGTACCTCGGAGGTTTTTCATAATTTGCCTAAGTCCAGTAAGCAGGCTGTTTATGCTAGCTTGATTTTACATGCTTGGTTGGGCAATAGAGACATAGTCAATGCAAAAGGAGAAAATTTTGTAGTTGATAGCAGCAACAGGGTTTTTGCGGTTGATTTAGGTGTTGTTCTTTTTTCTGGTTTTCGTCGTCTTGTTTCGGGTCAAGATAAAGTCAATTTTACGGCAGAGAATATTTCCCAATTTATGCTTGAAAGTAGAAATGATAATTTTGCCATTTTCTGCAATACGCTAAATAGGGGAGGGAAGACAGAAACCGCTTTAAATAAGGAAATGATTGAAAAATTTTTCGCAGAATTTTTAGCGAATCCCGACGATCAGCGCACCTTTCAACTTCAAGGTGCGCTCATGCTTGCTCAATTTAGCGACCAAGACATTGAAAAGTTGGTCAATGCAACAGACCATCACCCAGAAGATAAAGCACTTCGTATTGATGTTTTAAAATCAAGAAAAGCGACAATTCTTAATTATTTAAAGAAGAAATATGGTGAGCATGCTCTTGAAGAAGAACAAATTTCCCTTGCACTGCAACGTATTTTTCATCGGCAAGGGATTTTAAATGTTTTTGTTAATGGCGCAGGACAGGATGCGGTTGTAAGTTTTAAAAGCCAATTTCACAACGCAGTGAAACCTCAAGTAACCATTACTCCTAATTACGTGAGCATTAAAGCAGATAAGATTGAGGCAATTAGGACTGCCTTAGGGTTATTTATTAATCCGGCCTTAATAGAAAAAGTGGGTTCGCAATTACAAATAAAGGTTAAACCGCAAGAATTTAAATCGGCCTTACATGCCATGATAATAGAAAATACTCTCCAGGTATTTTTTGCATCTTTTGGTTATCACGAAAATCTTGCTGGTCCATTCCATCACTTTGTGTATAAAGGAGATGGTCATCATGGTTTTCGACCGCGCATTAAAGCTGAGAATGATACTATTGTGATGAATGTTCCTATCAATGCAAATCCAGGACAAATAAAGCAAAAAATAGTAGAAACATTTGACTTAGAGCCTGATTCTATAACCATTGAGAATGGGCAGTTGCTTTTTAAGACAGATTTGGAAGTATTGGCAACTCGTTTCATGGCCAATACCGGTGTAAGAAAAACGGCTGTAGTTTCTGAGAATAAAGAAGGTAAAATCCTGGCGGGTAAGCTAAGTAAACAAAAGAAAGGCGTTTCTGGGTTTGCTACGGCAGGTGGTAATTCCGAGCATCCTTATAACCCATTGCGTGCTGCACGAGAAGAAGGTACTGAAGAGTTTGGACACACTGTGAATATTGATTCAGGCATTATTCCGCTAGGTTCTACTTTGACGAATAAAAAGAAGAATATCTTTTTAATTCCCCCAGGGGGAACAAGTGAACAACCAGACGCTCAGATCCCTTATATGGAATTTGAAAATGGCACTATCAGATATTATGACTTTCGTGAATTTAGAGAAGCTTATATAAAAGAGAAAATCCGATTTGATCGCTCCAGTGTTGATTTGTACTTGCGCCACTATCAACGAATGATACAAAAGCTTTTGCCTCAATTAGGCATAGATAACATACTTGTCCATATTTCAAAAGAGCCTCAAACCTTAGGTAAAATTTTTCTTAAACCTTGTACTGATCATTATGTTTTGAATGGCAGAAATGTATTGAAGGTTAATTCTCAACTTACAGAATTAATGACTGAAGTAGTCGGTAAGGAGAATTACCGGGTGATTAATAAGAAAAGCACTCAAGGTAAAAAGAATGGTGCTGAAATAAATATCTTACGCGAATGCATAGAGCTTAATGATGCGATGAACCCTGCGCAGTTTCATCAGCTTTTAGCGCAAAAAATAACTGCAAACCCAGTTGTTAATAATCTACCAGTGATGCATCAACCACTGAGATCACCCGTGGATGAGGTACGTAAAACTTTAATCCAGCAGATTGATAGTTATTTGAAATGGCGTGCAAACAAGAGCAATGATGACTTAAGAGGCTATCCTTTAGGTTTATTTACTCGAATTAGGCACTATACCCAATTCGGATTTTTACGTGCTGAAGATTTGAAAAAACAGCTTGAAAAGGTAAATAGCATGGATGAACTAACTTCATTACTGTGTGAACATCTACAAAAAGACTCCAGGCTGAATAATCACTCATTAGATACCTATTTGTTAGAAGGAATTGAAAAATATAAGGAATTATTTGCTATTCAACAAAATATCAACCTGCGAAAAATGGAAGATCGTGAAATGTTGCGAGATTTTCTCACTCAATGTCATATTCGTATTGACTTTCCTCATTAAGGGGAGGCAGGAAAAAGAAAGATCTTGCATGAAAAATGCAGTACCTATATGCTCTCATTTCGTTTAGTAGATTGTAAGTGAAAGGCAAACAATGAATGGAGAAAAAGAACAAACTCCATCAGGTAAATCAACTTCTCATCACGCAAAAAATTTATTATTAATTAGTTCATTAGCGGCTT
>CAZTYT010000088.1:0-8502 GCA_964618245.1 uncultured Legionella sp.
AACTAAAAAACTGAAATCAAGAACTAAAGTAATCACGACCAAGTGCATCACGTTGGGGATAAGATGTTTACGTAAAATAGTAAACCAATTAGAGCCCAAAGCACGAGCTGCTATCACATAATCAACTTCTCGCAACTTTAACGTTTCGGCGCGTAATATTCGGCATAAACTAGTCCAACTGGTTACTCCTAAAATAAAGCATAAAGCTAATAATCGCGCATCGGCACTTTGGGCAAGGGTAGGAAACTGTTCTGGATGATTAACAATATAGATTTGGAGTGATAACACCGAAGCCGTAATTAATAAGACCCCTGGAATAGAGCTTAAAGTAGTATAAGTAAACTGAATAATATCATCAATAATCCCACCAAAGTATCCAGCTATTATGCCTAAAAATAAGGCTAAGGGCATCATAAACATAGTCGTCAGAAATCCAATAATTAGGCCCGTTCGAATGCTTTTTATAGTAAAGTAAAAAATATCTTGTCCAATCTGACCCGTGCCTAACACATGAAAGGTACGTGATAATTGATAGCCTAAAAGAGTCCAAAAAATAATAAGTCCTACTGTGAGTAATGCACTTAGTAAAGAAGGCATTCGAATAAGGGAAAAACGAAAAAACATAAGAATGATTATCAATAGCAAACTTATTCCAATGGTCACTTGAACAGAAAATTTTAAAGCAGTAATGATGGCTTGTGTTTTATCGGCCATTGTTTTCACTTTCATTGCCGGGTAAACCAAATCTGGATAAATTTGTTTGACAACACCATTAACTAACACCGTTTCACTAACAAATTGCTTTAAAGCAAATGGGGCTGAATAGGTTTTTTCGCTTATTTGATTTAATGGCGACAAGAGCTTATCTAACAAAGAAATCGTCGTTTCTGATTGCCCAGCCGGTTTAAAATGAATGGAATCGAACACGCCAATCGTAATAAAAAACAAAAGTGCTATACCAGCACTCATTGCAATAGGTTGACGAAAAATAAGGGCATAAGAACGTCTAACAGGCGGTTTACGTAAACTCAAACATATGCCAATAAAACTCAAGGTTAAAAAGGCAAAAAAACATTTATCAGTCCATAACAACTCAATTGTTATCATCATGAAAGCCTTACTCTTGGATCAACTAACATATAGGAAAAATCAGTTAGAACCAAACCAACAATGTAAAGTAGTGATCCTAAAAAAACCATGGCACGTACAATGGCAAAATCTTGTTGCTGAATTGCATCAATCATATAACTACCTAAGCCGGGTATCCCAAAAAATGACTCTAAAATTAAACTGCCCATAAATAAGGTTGGAATGATTACTACAATCCCCGTTAAGATAGGTAACATAGCATTTCTAAGTACGTGTTTAAAAAGAATAATTTGTTCCGATAATCCTTTTGCCCTTGCGGTTTTTACATAATCTTTATTGATCTCTTCTAAAAATAAAGTTCGATACCAACGTCCTCCCGCGCCTAAGCTTCCTAGAACAGCAACCATTACTGGGAGAGAAATAAATTTCAAAGCATCAATACCACCCTCATACCCTGAGATAGGAACCAAACGTAAAAGTTTACCAAAAAGATATTGCCCGCCAATGATGTAAAATAAGCTGGAAATAGACATTAAAATAATACAAACAACTACTCCAGCCAAATCAATGTAAGTCCCGCGAAAAAAAACCATAACCATCGCCAACAAAATATTACTAAAAACCTCTAAAAATAAAACAGGGATTGCTATGGCTAAACTTGGCCACATTCTAAAATGTATATCCTCACTGATATCCCGACCAGAGTCAGATTGGCCAAAATTCAGGGTAAACAGCTTGAGGGATTTTTGAAAAAACAATGTTTTTTCAATTTTTTGTATTCCATGTTTGTGTGGGTTAAAGAATAAAGGTAAATCATAACCATGGGCAGCTTTCCACTCATCGATAACTTGTTGTTGCACATGCTTTTGCCCCAAGTGCATCCGAGCAATATCATCCGGAGTATTGACAATAAAAAATAAAATAAAGGTCAGTAAATTAATACAAAAAAGAATCGGTATGGCATAAAAAAATCGCCGAAATAAATACTTCATCATGGTATTTTCATCCTTGGTGCAGGCTGTTTTTCTTTTTTCCTATAAGCAATAAACAGGAGTACAATTAAGATTCCTAGCACAAGCAAGAGCAAAACTAATGGCTCCAGGATTGGTTGATTCCAGCCTTGCCTTAGCTCTTCGCGTTCAAGCGTATTAATGGCTAAGTATTTTAAATTTCCTAAAGCAATTGGATTAGGTTTAATGGGTGTAACCCAATTCTGAAACAATGTAAAATTCTCAGTATGAATTCCCCATGCCCAAGGTGCATCACGTAAAATAATTCTTAGCATTTGGTCAATCAACTCTTGTCTTTGTTGATCATTATTACGATTTTTCATTAAATCAAATAAACGATCAAACTCAGGATTAGAGTAATTACTGGCATTCTCACCGCCATATTTGACTTTGCCATTAGCACCATAAAGCTGAAACAAAAAATTTTCAGGATCAGGATAATCTGCAACCCAACCCCAACTGTAAATCTGGGTATCGCCCATGCGCATTTTTTCCTGGAACCGGTTATATAAGGTGGCTCTTACGTTTAAATCAATACCAATACTAGCAAACTGCTTTCGCATCCAATCAAAAAGTGCCTTATCTTCGGGGCCACCTGTAATAATCGTATCATAGTGAAGAATCAGTGCTTTTCCTGTTTGAGGATCAATTCCGTTTGGATACCCGGCTTCTGCCAAGAGCCTTTTGGCGTCACTGAGCGGTCGACGCACTGCTTCATTATCTTTCCATTCATACACATAAGGATTAATTCCTGGCTCCCCCTCTTTATAACCAAAAATGCCTGGGGGGATAGGTCCTTGAGCTGCAATACCTCGTCCATTGTAAAAAATGGCAATACTTTCATCATAATTCACAGCAATAGAAATAGCCCTGCGCAGTTTACGAGCACGTTCACTGGTACCACCTACAATATTATCAAGCATATTAAACCCTAGATAATAAATGCTTGGCTCCATGGTTTGAGTCAGGTGGATTCCTTTATTCCTCATCTCAGGGGTCAAAACCGTATTCCCTCGTTTGGTAATATGAATGGCCTGATCAAAACTATCCGCACCTATGACTGAATTATCATAATACCCTTGCAAAAATTTATTCCAACGTGGTATGGATTCTTTTTCTAAAGTAAAAACCGCTTGATCAATAAGCGGTAATCGTTTGCCAATATTCTTGGTATACCCCAATTGTTTATCTGTTGCCGAACCGCCGATAGGAAAATACTCTTGACGAAAATTAGGATTTCTTTCCAATATCATGTTGCGGTTTGGGTTATTGTTGGTAAGCATAAAAGCACCAGTGCCAATTGGATACCAACTTAAGGTAAGGTTTTTATCGCTCATTCCAGGTTGAGAATAAAATAGATCCGCTTCCCAAGGCATTGGGGCAAAAAAGGGCATGGCCAGCCAAAATACAAATTGCTCATATTCACCCTTCAGAATAATCTGAAAAGTATAATCATCCACTTTTTTAATTCCACTCATAGGGTAATTACGTAAATCCACATAGGCCTGATTTGCTGGTAAAGTTTTTCCATATTTTTTAAATCCTGAAATATAACCACTCATTAAACCATAAATTGGCGAACTCACTTGTGGATTTGCCAAACGTTTTATCTGGTAAATGTAATCATCAGCTATTAATTCACGAGTGCCAGTCTCTTTAAAATCAGCTAATTGGTTAATATCATGCTCATCCAGATAATCATCAGAAAGATGATGGTATTGATATTGGCCTTTTTTATCTTTTGCAAAAGCTGGATGCGGCTGATAAAAAATACCTTTTTTAATTTTTATGGTGTAAACACTATAGGCAGGAGGTGAAGAGCCCAGCTTTTGAATAGAATTTCCCTGCTCATCCAGATAACTTATTTCAGGCATTTGTTCAGCGATTAATGGCTTGAGTTGGTATGGCCTTAAGAAATAATCATATTCCAATAAAGGCTCATAAATTTGGGCAATAAATACATATTCATTTAAGGAATAAGACAATGCCGGATCAAGCGTTTTGGGCTGCTCAGTAAATGAAGAGTAATAAATATTCTTTTTAGAATCACTTTGAGGGTAAGGATTATTTAACACTAAGGCATAGACGGAGTTTAGACTATTTAACAGAAACATCAGTAAAAAAAGCACCTGCCTTATAATCACCTGGATATCCCTATGTGTAGAAGTTTTTGTTGGACCATCCAACCCATGTGCAGATTTTAGCCAAATATTGTGTGTTGGGCCTTGGCCCAACACAACCCACCTCTCTATAGCCCTTCAACCATTGCTAAAAATTGCGCCTCATCCAAAACAGTAACCCCCAAATCAAGTGCTTTATCTAATTTGGAACCTGCTTCACTTCCCGCAATAACATAGCTGGTTTTTGCCGACACACTACCACTTACTTTCGCACCCAAGCCCAATAGCTTGGCTTTAGCCTCTTCTCGCCCCATGCTTTCCAAAGTACCCGTCAAAACCACCGTTTTTTCAAAAAAAGGATTTTCCTGGTTAATGACTTTTTTCTCATGCTTAGGCCAATGGATCCCTAAAGCTAACAAACGATCGATTACTTGTAAATTATGTTCCTGAGCAAAAAAATGAATAATATAGGAAGCAGCCACAGGGCCAATATCACTTAATCCCATTAACTCTTCTTCAGTGGCTGTTTTAAGTGCAGGGATATCACCAAAATGTTCAGCCAATACTCTTGCACCTGCTTCCCCTATTTCTCGAATACCTAAAGCATAAAGAAACCGACTAAATGTTGTTTTTTTACTCTGCTCCAATGAATGCAATAAATTTTGCGCTGACTTTTTTCCCATTCGTGGGAGATTTTCTAAAATAGACTCATTCAGCTCGTACAGATCGGGCAAGTGGCGTATAATTTTTTCATCTACCAATTGTTCAATCAAAACTGAACCCAATCCATCAATATGCATGGCTTTACGTGAAGCAAAATGCCACATCATACGTTTTAATTGCGCCTTACAAAATAAACCACCTATACAACGCGCAACAGCTTCCCCTTCCTCACGTACAACTTCAGAGCCGCAGACAGGGCATTTTTCAGGTAAATGAATTTCTTGTGTCTCAGCAGGTCGTTTTTCCATTACCACAGAAACAACTTCTGGAATGACATCACCTGCTCGACGGATTATTACCGTATCGCCAATACGTATATCTTTACGAGCAATCTCATCCATATTGTGCAAAGTGGCATTACTCACTGTAACCCCAGCAACACTCACCGGTTCTAAACGAGCAACAGGAGTAAGAGCTCCGGTACGCCCAACCTGAAAATCAACAGCTTGTAATATAGTCATTTCTTCCAAAGCAGGAAATTTATGCGCACAGGCAAAACGTGGGGCACGAGAAACAAAACCTAATTGTTTTTGCAAAGAAATACTATCAATTTTATACACCACCCCATCAATTTCAAAAGGCAATTGATTGCGTTTGTCTAGCATGGAATGATAGTAAGTTAGACACCCAGTGATTCCTTTTTCCCGACGGGTTTCAGTAGACACCCTAAAACCAAACTCCTTCAGTAGCTGCAATTGCTCCCAATGACTATCTGGCAAAGCATATCCCTCACAAGCTCCTACTCCATAACAATAAATGGCTAAAGGCCTACTTGCGGTCACTGCTGGATTTAACTGACGTAAACTGCCTGCGGCTGCATTACGTGGATTAGCAAACAACTTTTCTCCCATGTTCTGGGCTTGCTTATTGTAGTCCTCAAACCCTTGCTTAGGCATATAAACCTCGCCTCGTACTTCAATAAGATGGGGAGGCTTGTCTGTGCGCAGCATTAAAGGAACTGACGGTATGGTTCTAATATTGGCGGTAATATTTTCACCTGTTGTGCCATCGCCACGAGTAGCGGCAGAAACTAACACGCCATTTTCATAGGTCAAATTTACTGCCAGACCATCCAATTTAGGTTCACAAGTAAATAAAAGCTGTTGATTTGGCTCATCAAGCTTATCCGTAACCCGTTTAATAAATGCCTGTAACTCTTCATCGCTAAAAACGTTCGCAAGTGAAAGCATTGGTTGTTGATGAGCAACTGGCATAAATGCATCAACGGGTGTACCACTTACTCGTTGAGTGGGTGAATCTGGCGTTAAAAGTTCTGGGTATTGAGCCTCCAGATTTTGTAATTCACGAAAACAACGATCATATTCTGCATCAGGAACAAGCGGTTCATCTTGAACATAATAATGATAATCATAACGTCTGATTTTATCTTTTAATAATCCTATTTGATTTTTAATTTCCTCAATATTCATCTATTTAAACCTAGCAAAGCAGCTGATGCAAAAATAAAATATTAGTTTATCACTAAAAATTATGCTATAGATACAGTCATTGAAAGGCGAGATCACCCCGATGAAATTCCCACGCATTTTAATTACCTTTTTTTTACTTTCATTTTTCACTGCCATCCATGCCGTAGAAAATCCCGGCATTGCCTTTGTTCATGGAACAAGTGATCACCGGGAAGATGCTTATGGCGGGTATTGGAAAACAGATTTTATTGAAACTATTGCCCAAGGATTACCTAATCCTGAAAATTACTTTGTAGTGCATTGTGATTACAGCAAATACATGTGGGCTCAAGAGGCTGGAGATTGTACAGCAAGCCAACTATTAAATTTTATTGATGAAAAAAAATTAAGCTCACTGATTGTTTTCACTCATTCTAATGGTGGGAATGTGATGCGCTGGATCTTATCTAACCCGACCTACAGCAATGACTACATGGCCTTAAAAGATAAAGTTAAACGAGTCATTGCCCTTACCCCATCCAGTATGGGTACTCCAATTGCCGATTTAATACTCAGTAGCGATGTGTTAGGAACCAATTTGTCCTGGCTAGTGGGTTACCAAAGTGATGCGGTCAAACAACAACGAACAAGTGATATGCATGTCTATAATGAGGAATTATTATTAGGTACTCGCGATCGTCCTTCTTTACCGAAGCCTTTTTATGTAGTTGTTGGCACAGATGTAATCGCCTCACCTTTTTCTGATTTCAGCTATTGTAATGGTTTTCCAATTAATTCTTTTCTCAAAATTACCCAGTTATATCTGGATAGTTGCAGTGATGGTTTTTTAAATTGCAGCTCACAAAAATCTGCTGGGACAGTGTGGTTTTATGATAAAAATAAACTTCCGAATAAACTTACCCTAAGCCACAATCAAAGCCGACATGCCTGCTTTGGGCTAGAAAAAATCCTTATTCATGCAATTACTGCAGAAGGCGACCTTCAATGAAAACCAACTTATTTTCGTTCCTGTTAATATTTTTTTGGACATCTTCCCAAGCTTATATCTTACCTTCGCACCCTGTTAAATCCTATACCTGTGGCGATGAATGTAATAAATTATCGCATGAAAAACTGCACGCCAATTGGAGTATTAATTCCCTTCTCAATCTCAAAACCAATAAACAATATAAAAGTTATAGTTATAATGTGATCATTTCTGCCAGGCAATTAAACCAGGGATTTCATTTAGCAACTCAGGCTCCTGGGGCAGTCATACGAATAACCCCCTTACAGAAAAGACCACTGCCTGAATTACTAATTAAACCTCCACGACAATCTTACCTGGCGTTAAAAACTGCTTCCGTACGCTATGCACAAGATGAGTCGTTGAGCGATGCGCTGGTTACCCCACCTAATCAAACCATCATGCAAATAAAACCAGAGTTAGGTTATGGGAGCTTTCTTCTACAAAGTAAGCCAGCAATAATTCATGATGCAGATAAATATAGTATTAATGTATTTGATAAATACTCCCAAGTTTATTTGGAAATAAAACCATATGCCTTTCAGTATCAATATGGAGATGAGTATAAAGCCGATATTTTTCTCAATGATAATGAACACGATTACAATATAGGTGATATTCATGCGGTTTTAATTAGTCCAGATGAAACCTCTTTCCCCCTAAAATTAACCCTATTAGAGCGAAATCTTTTCCAGGCAAGCGCAACCCTGCACTCTGAAGTTAATACACGGGGTGAAAACTGGTCTATTGAAGTGGACATAAGCAACAAGCACGAAGGGGAAGCTATTCGGCGCGCGGTACGTTCCAGCTTTTCCTATTCTATTCCTTCAGCAAGTTTATTAAGTATCAAAAAGATCGCTGTAAAGCCATTAGCTTTTGCTGCTGAAATTGAAGTAGCTACTGCGAGCCGTTATGTTCTGCAAGCAGTGCTTTATCACCGAACTGGGAATGGTTTAGTGCCGATAGAAACGTCTCAGACAGCACAGTGGTTAGAACCCGGAATGAAAACGATACAATTTAATTTTGACAATTCCAAACATTTAGACGAGGATACGCTATCCGTTGGCTATTTGCACCTTACTGATTACGGACAGTTAAAAACCGTTTATCAATACAACCAACCG
>CAZTYT010000089.1:0-8497 GCA_964618245.1 uncultured Legionella sp.
CACACAAGAAAATGCGCTTTCAGTTCATTTGTTCATGCCAGACGCTGAATTATCTGATCACTTACGCACGCAGTGGGTTGAACAACTAAATTCGGAGTTTGGTATTCAACACGTGACAATTCAGATTGAAAAAACTAAAACTGATTGTAATGATGCTTGCCACAATCCTGGTTTTTTATGAAAAGTATTGAAGGAAGTATTGTCGGGCCAAGACCCGACATTTTATATTGAAAAAACTTTATTAATTGATAAAGCAAGTTCTTGGGCCGTTATTCGTTGTGAGGTTTGGAAAGCGACCAAGCCTGTGTTAAATCCTTCATTTATGCTTGGTGAAAAGGACATGCTGTTAGCGGTTTTATATTGGCCTGTAACCGAATAAGTATAATTTAACTTTAAAAACCATGTAGGTGCCACATAGTAAGCTAAGCCTCCTTGCACTGCACCTCCCCACAGCCACTTGGCATTGGAAAATCCATTAATGGTGCCAGCATAATATCCTGAAAGAGTGTCATCACTGGAGTAAACTTTGAGCTTGGTTCTAATTAAAGCAGGACCACCGCCTAAGTAGATAAAGCTATTAGCAAAGATTCGCCCAAGAAAAATAGGTAATGCTAATTGGTGATGAGTATTCATTTGAACGGCACTGAACGTGATTTCATCTCTGGTATTAATCCCAGGGCTTAATAAATTGATAAATGCGCCGGGATCTTGGGGTTCACCATAGATAGTTTGCCCATTTTGCGAATACTGGTAGAAAAATTCCGCACCCCATAGCCAGTTTGAATGAGATATGTGCTGAAAATAGCCTGCCTGAACTTCAGGGGAAATATTTTTCTGAGTGATGGTGTAGGAACCAGTTGTTCCAGTGAATGTGCCTAATGGTGGCAAGCCGCTAATCGCATTTAGCGTACCAGAGGTATTGGCATTACTACGTATTATATTATAGCTACCTCCAGCCCCTATAAAAAAACCAGTCTGGCTGAGGGAAGTCTCTGCTGCTCCTATGGTGCCAGCATTGGCGATTGAGGAGGAAAATAATACGCTTAAAGCAGAAACAAACCATCCTGTAAGTTTCATGGTGATCTCCGTGCTATTTTGCAAACCAGCAGTATGGTTGCTGGTTTAGTTAATCAATAGTAACAGTTGTTTTGACTATTTTGACAATTACATTTTCCAGTAAAGGTAATCTGTTGCTGGCTGTTAATAGATGCTACTGTACTGGTGCATGAGGGATTGCCTCTGATTGTAATTGTGGCGCCTGGAAAAACCAGATATTGAGGCCAAGGAGCATCTGCCAATGGCCCAGGCTTTCCTGTACTGCTAATCGTGATCGAAGCATTTTGTTTGGTAACAGGATTGGTTTGATTAATAATCATTGTATATGGGTTGCCAAAACCTACTATGGTTAACAATGCACCGCGTGCAAAACCCTGGCAGCCCAAATTTGCTGTGGGAGAATAACTGGTGTTGGGCAGTAACGCTGTATTATTGGGGCCTTTTAAATTACAGTTTGAATCAAACATACCATAATAATCTTCCATACTGCTACCACCTGGTACTTTGGCTGGTTCATCATAAGCCTCAAAAACCAAAATGCCACTGTCATTCGCTGTATTATTAACAAATTGATACAATGCTGTTAAATAGGTTGCTTCATTCGTAATACCTGGCGCGCAGTTATTACCACAAGCATAACCAGGATTGGTCGTTCCTGCCGATGCCCATCCAGATTCAGCCATCAAAATAGGGCGAGGTGGCGTATAAAAGCTCTGCTGTTGGACTTGATAATAATCCCAGCCTATAGAGTTGATGGTGGATGAACTATTGATAGTTTCCACCGCTTGGGCAACAGGAACTCCCCATTGGAATGGGTAAGGATCAAATCCTAGGGGTGCGCTAGGACTATAACTGTTGACTAAAGTGGTAATGTCGGCGGATGGCGGTGCAACTAAATCACCACTGACTAAGGCGGAGCTGACGGGAATACCAGGAACTACTCCTTGCAATGCAACGACTGCCTGGGTTAAATAAGTAATATTACTTGTTCCTCCGGGGCCGCAAGTACCACAATAGTTTTCGTGGCCGGCTAAAACCAGAGTAACCGTCTGATTAAATTTTGTGGACCCTACTGTATTAATTATGGTTGTTAATAAATTGGTGGCGGCCGTGATATTTGCGGTATTCCCATTATAAGGAATGACGGCTTCATAAACGACTTTCATCCCTAATGCATTAGCCTGATTAATCAGATCAACCCACGAATAGTCTGTTGTTTGATAGGAGCGAACAGTTGTAAATCCCGCTGCTTTTAATTGGGATAGCTCGGCATAAATATTAGTAATTGGCACACCACTTGCGTTATGTCCCACATAAAACACATCATGATTATTTAATGTGTTTCCTAATGGATAATGATTTGGTTGATAATCTACTCCGATCAACCCAGTCCAAGGAGAGGTGGTATAAGGAATGGCATTGGCCTGAGGTACTAATAAAGTTAATAATGCTGAAAACAATAGTTTTGGCAGTTCCTGCCAGGTTAATATGCTGAGACTCTTCATGAGTTTGCCTTAGTAAGTAGTTACTTCATAAGGGAATAGGTAAATTCCATATAATCATCAGAAATATTACGTCAAATTTTGGTTTGTGCCTATCATTTAAATAATTAAAAAATTTTTTTCATCTGGTGAATCGGATGGTGATACGGTCAGTAAGCCTGGTTGCTTGCAACCAGGTTTCTGCTTTTTTTAGAGTTTTTTTGATTAAGGAAAGGATCTCTGGGGTTCAACTACTACGCCATCTTGAGGTTTTGCAGGTGTTTCAGGAGGAAAAAAGCGGTGATTTGCCGATCTACTACGCTTTATACCGCGATCGTGTGTAGTATCTTCCGATTTAGAACGTTTGCGTGAGGGTTTATTCGCTTTTTCTTCGGCTTCCAAATAGGCTAATCTTGTCGATTCAACGTTTTTTAGTGCTTCATGTAGTTCTGATAACTTTTGGACAAACTTCTTGTTAGTGAATAAAGGTTTAAAAATTTTAGTGTCTTCCTCTTCTTCACGGTGTTTTTTGAAGCTTGTGAATTTAGTTGTTTTTTGACTTTCTAATACTTTTTGAATAAACAACAATTTTCTTTCACAAGGTACAAATTCAGCATAGTGAGACATATGAATAGATAGCGCGTTTCTTTGTTTTTTTATACCCTCTATGCCTGTATAAGCAGGAGTAGTTTTAAATCGCTGTTCTTCTTGCTTCATCGTTGATATGGATATGTGTTCCAACCCACTTAAGAACTCATAAACTGCTTTTTGAAATTTGTTACCAACTGGGTCACTAAACTCCTTAAGTGATTTTAGGATTTCATTAGCATGATTTAATTCAAGTGAGTAAGCATTAAAATCTTTTAATATTCCTTTTTTAAATCGATTAAAAGCAGTTGACAGTTGAGTTTTATCGTTGCTGGTTTCAATTTCACGGGCTAAAAAGTCTTCTATTCTATTTTTGTATGCCCTACGACTTTCGTCTTCAGTTCTTTCTCCGATTAATCGGCGTAGCCAGACATCAGAAGAAGCAAAAGTTGTAAATAAGGGACTAATATTGCGGGAAATAGTTTTAAGATCTTCTTGGGTGATGAATCTAGGCAGCGTTTCTAATGCGATACCGTTCTTTCTTGCTTCAAGTTGTAAGAAGAACCAAGTGTTTATTACTTTTTTACCGAAGTCTATTGCTAATTTCTGGCTTTTGATCGTGTGCTTACTTTCTTGCGCAACTTTATCGCGTTGATACTGAGCAAATAATTTTTCTAAAAAAGTTAATCTTTGTTCTTCTTCTGGAGTGAGCTTTACTTGGAGTTTAGAGGCTACAGCCTGTTTTTCATCTAATATTTTCCACTCGTTTAATAACTGTGCTTTTTTTTCTGGATCTTTATCTAATTCATGAACAAATGAAAATTTGTCCAGTAATTTAATCTGCTGTAAAGTCTGGGCATAGTCTTTGTTGAATTTTTCTATTGTCTTGCCATGAACAGAGAGAAATGCCTTAAACTTAACTTCATGGGATAGAGGAATTGGAGCAACAGTTGATTTCATAAATCTCACCTACAACAAAAGCTCAAGACGTTTATCTATTATCCAATTAGTTACGTCTGAAAGTATATTTTAAAATAATTTTATGCAAATTCTTTTCAGATAAAATAGAGACCAAATTGGCTTTATATTACCAATTTAATCTCAAGTCAAGCATCGTTTTCTCCAAAGTTATATTATATTGGACAGTGAGAGTTAATTTTAATTAAATATCATCGCACTTACCTGTTCAGGAGCTTTATTATTATTTGCTTGTGGCGATGGTTTAAAACTAATGCTTCGATTAACTGAAAAAGAAAGATTTGGATTCTTTAAGAAAAATTGGCTATGAGCAATTTTTAAGTCTTGTTTTTTCAATTCTTCGAGATATCTTAATAACAAATTTTGATCATCTTCTTGCTCTTGTTGTCCTCCAGAATAGCCTCGTATCAGAAAGATATTTTTAAGCTGTTGATTCATGAGATTTAAAACAAATAAAATAGGTTCAAAATGCTCCTTATCTTCCTCTATTGCCTGAATTAGGATTGAAATTCTTGTGGCTACTTGGGTTTTTAATTCATCCAGAGAAAACTCTGTATCTCGCTGGGGAACTGGCAACTTGGAAATGGCAAACAAGAGTAAAGGTTTCTCTGCGTTCGACACTAATGACTGTGGATCTTTTACTAAGGTCTTTAGGATGTGTGCTAAACCGCTAAAGACCTTATTTCCATGACTAAAGCTACTCCTAAAATGATTGATATCTAATGAAGCCCAATCGATAACCATAATTAGCGCTCGGATCTTATCTGTTTTTTCAAGAAGAGGGAGCACTCCTAATTGATTATAAATATTGTTGTTATGAGTACTATTGGATGTTTCTTGGGTATCATTAATAGCCGGGCAATCAATAAAGGAAAAATTTTTACCTTCGACAAGCTGGGCAGATAATGTTTGTTGTTGACAAGAATGGCCAATCTCCGTCGGAATGATTTGATTGTGTAAGGGGTGTAGGAAATAACTACCCAAATGGATATCTTTTTTTAATTGATACTCGACTCCGCATAAACGGTTAATCAAAGTACTTGAACCGGAACCAGTAACTCCAGTTACTACTATTGCTTCTTTTATGGTTTGTGGTTCTTCTTGTGTTATTTCCATTTTGTTTTGGCTATCGTAGCGAGCCAGTAAACGTTTTGCTTTCATTGCTTCAGGGCATTCAAAACCTTGAGAGCATTGGCAGTATTTTTCTACATATTCTTTTAATTGATTTAAATATTTTTCTAAATCAGCTTGATTAACTTTTTCAAGAAGCTCAATAAGAATAGTGCTATGAGCTATGGCTTTTTTAAAATTAGCAGATAGTTCAACCTTTCCACCTGAATGAGCATAAGCGGATGCTAATGCTTCATGTAAGGCAATAAGTGTTTCATAATCTTGCTCTGTTTTATCATTGATTCTATTTGCTACCTGAATGGCCTGAGGATAGTGCCAAATGATGGCTTTATAATAAAGTTTTTTATCTTCAGAAATATAGCCATGAAACTGCATAAGCATTGTTTCATCACTATCGCTTTTGGGGCTCAATCCATAAGATTCTCTTTCTTGCTCTCTTTTTCTTTGGTGCTTTATCTCCAAAGAGATTTCTGCCCAGTCCGCAAGATTTTCACTGTGAGCTACTAACTGAGTAAGATAATAAATGTATTTTCGCGCATCATTTGTATCCATTTTTTTAGGATTTGCACTAAGAGGCTTAATCAGTTCTGCCGCTTTGTGCCACTCTTCAACTGCCCATCTACGCCTTAGCATTGCCTCACGAGAAGATTCTTGCTGCTTTGCTTCTTGGAAATAACTTATGCCTATATTAGCCAAACATTCTGCTCTTTCCCGCATCAATTGTTGTTGTTCTGCTTTGTCGCTTGTATTTGATTGAAGCCTTTTTAAGGCGTCTTCGGCCCATAAATAACATTGTATTGGTGTCCGGACATAGTATAATTCTCTTATACCCATGGTATTAGCGAAAGAAAGATACCAATCAGCAATGGTTCGTTGGTCTTTAATGTCATTACATTGATTCAATAAATCAATGGCTTTGTCTAAAAGCACAAATGCATTTTTAACTTGATACGGTTGATGGTGTTGTTGATGAGTTTTTAAGGCTTGTTGATAAATTTCTTGAGCTTGTTGGCGTAACTGGTCTTTCATAAATCCCTTCCTTTTCAGCTGGACCAATAAAAATGCATAATACTTGGTTAATGGATAAATGCAATGGTAAGAAAAATCCAGTGGGTTATGATATTGTTGGGCCAAAAACCCACCCTACGATAGATTTCCGCAGGTAAGTTGAATTTTGGCGCAACAAAAATTATAAGGGCAGAGTTGTGGTGACAAGATTTAATCCTTTTTTATAATTTTCACAGGCAAGTGTTTGATCGCCTAGTTTTTCTTGCAGTTTTCCCAAGAGCAAATAAGTGTGGGGCGAGGACTCAATTTCATTGGATTTTTCCAAGTAATTTTTCGCTTTTCCCCATAACTGTTTGTTCATACACAATTGCCCCAAGCTCATATAAAGAGTTGCTGAATGCGGATTCTTTTTTAAAAGACTTTCGGCAAAAGTGAGTTGTTGTTGATCATTGGGTAAAGCACTGTATAAGGAAATTAGTGTGGATGAAAATTCTTTGCGTAAACATTGGCGTAATAAGTCTTTAGCCGTTGCATAATCATTATTTTTCATCAGGCAGCGCACATATTCTGCAAGAATTTCTGGATCTGTTGTTAATGATTTGGGTAAGGATTTAAAAAGTCCTTTAACTGCTTCCAAGTGATTTTGTTTGCTCAGTTCAATCAATCGTTGTAAATAGGCTTGGCGTTGTAAGTTCTCAAACTCCACTGGACTCATGACATGGTATTTTTTTAAATCAGGTAATAAGGCGATGAGTTGTGGCCAATCACGTACTTCCTGGTAGAGTTGAGTCAGCAATTTCAATACATAAGGATGACGAGGGGCAATATCATGCAAATGTCTGAGAGTGGCTAACGCCTGCTCCCATTGTTGGTTGGCCAGTTGTAATTGTGCTTGAGTTAATTCCACAGCGATTTTGGCTTCTGGCATGGAGTGTTGCGCCTCACGGAGGAAATCGTCACGCAACTGACTATCGCCCATCTTTTGGGCTGCACGTGCCGCGGTTAAATAATTAAGCAATGGCGTATCAGTATTAGGCAAGGCTTGAACTAAATGATTTTTAGCCTTTTGCCAGTAGCCTTCACTGTATTCAATTAACCCTTTGCGCGTGATGGCTTGTGCTTTTTGTGCCAAACGTTTGGCATGCCAATGACTTATTGTTTTGGGCGTGTGTAAGACTTTTTGGCATAAACGAATAATAAAATAAAGAAAGAGAAAGGAGATGAGTAAGCCAGAAATCATAATCCAGAGTGTGCTTTCAATTGTCCAATGATTTATGGCAATTAAGACATACCCAGGGTCTTTACTAAGCTGCACTCCTAAAATAATGGCTGCCAATAAAATGGCAAACCCCATAAGCAAGCGGATCATTTTGAATTCCCTCCTTGCGTTTTATCTGATTGATTTTTCATGGAGGCTTTCTTTTCAATGTACTGATTTAATAAGGGTAGGCCAACCCCTATTTCGGGAGCTTTGATGGTCAAATTCACTTGTTGTAAATCGGTTAGCTGTTTAATTAATGCCGCTGTACTTTGTGCCCCCGGATTAAAGTTTTGCTTGAGAGAGGCGAGAGCCTGCTTCAGTACTAATTGGTAGACATCCGCGTTTTTATTAAGGACAGCCCATTGTGCTTCTTGTAAATTAAGACGAATATTTTCTTTGATTACTGCTTCCAAATTAGGTGAAATTAATGGCTTTATATCATCTTCATGGTGGCGTATCACCACTAATTTTCTGAGTAACTTCATACTGTCTTGCATCCGCAATTGCCAAATGGAATCTGAATCATTTGAAGGTGCTGGAGCATTATCTGCGGCTGGATTAATATCAGTAAGTGAATTGGCTATGCTTAGCTTGGCCACACTTTGTTGCGCTGCATCCAATTGACTTAAGATGCCTGCTGTATCGATAGTAGGTGAGGCTTGTATTTGGGCAATATCTTTGGCTATTGCTTGTCTAATTTCAAATACCCCAGGATCACTGACGTCTTGTAATAGCTGATCAGCCTGTTGTAATAATGAAATGGTTGCCTGATCGCTTTTACTCCAATACGCATTCATTTGAGCCAGTTCAAGAAAATAGCGAGCTTTCAATAAAATCCAATCTTGGTTATGGTAGAAACGTTGGCTCAACGCAGTTTGTAATTCTTTGTTTAAATTATCAAACTTGGTTTGTAAGATGGTTTTAGTTTCTTCGATTTTTTCTGTTTTACTTGCAAGTTGTTCTTGAATGCTATCTTCCTTGCTAGACAATTGCT
>CAZTYT010000090.1:0-8486 GCA_964618245.1 uncultured Legionella sp.
TGCCCGCCTGGATAAATCCACTACTGATCTTCATCTTACTCAAGAAGATATGCCTGCATTATTGAAAGAAATAATTCAAGACGCTAATTATGAGTGTGGCAATCCATTAGGCCGAGTTAATGCGGGCGTGCTTGCCCCTTGTCGTTTGTTTATTGATCGACGTTTAATTCATCGTGCTATTGAAAATGTGGTACGCAATGCCCTACATTACTCACCTGCTACTGAAAAAATAATTGTCTCACTCAGTTATGATGAGCTGCACGAGCATATTTACATAGATATTAGTGATAAAGGTCCAGGCGTTCCTGAAAACCAACTGGATAAAATTTTCAATCCTTTTTATCGTGTGGACACATCTCGTGAAAAAAAAACAGGTGGTTATGGCTTGGGGCTTGCTATTGCTGCTCGAGCAATTCAATTGCATCAAGGCGAAATAATTGCCCAAAATACCCCACAAGGTGGACTTTTGGTACGTTTTGTGCTTAAAAATCAGCCTCCCTCTTAACCATGATTTATACTTCAAGAAAAATCTTTCTCAAGGTATTATTTCAATAAAGCTAGCTTTAGCTGTCCAATTAAGATACAATATGACGCACATTACAACGGGAATACTAATTCACTATGGGCTCTAGCAAATTAGATAAAGTAAGCGGTTTTTTCTTTTTTTGTGGCTTTATGCTTGCCAAACTACAATATCTGCCATTCCCTCTTCTTTCTGTATCTTTACGCTTTGTTTCTTTGGGGTTTTACCTGGCAGCCTATGCCACTTGGTTTACTTCTAACCTGATTAAAAAAGATCATCACAATAAAATAGATAAATGGTATGGTTTTGCCCAATTTAATGAGCAATTAATTCTTGCAGCCACTATAGGTTTTGCAGCGACTGTTCTTACTCTAGCGGCAATATTTGTGCCCGTATTATTCATTCCTGCGGTTTGGCTTTTTGTTATTGGAAACACGTTCTGGGCTATAGGTGAACGTCATAAACTCCATAATCCCCCCACTAAAGAATCTTCTTTCGAACAACAAAGTGCTTATTTATCATACTCTATAGCGGCCACCTCTATTAGCCTGGTAACTGCCATAGCAGCCACTCTTATTTTTCTATTACCACTGTATGCTATTCCCATTACTATTTGTTCACTTACAATTTGCATCGGACTTGGCGCAATGGCGGCAGAATACTGGTTGGAAGCTTTTTTTGGCAACCACAAACCTTTAAAATCTGATAGCTACATTGAAATGCAAGTACTGAATGTGGAAAAAAACCCTGAAAATAAGCCACAACCTGCCCCTTATCATGGACCAAATCCCCTTCATTCATTTAGGTCAAAATCTGGATCTGATTTAGAAAAAACAGACTCTCCAGAGCAAGTTGAAGCACCAAAAGATGACATTGAAGATAGCCTTACATTTAGTTCTACACTATAATCTATCCTTTTAATTTTTTTGTTCAAGAGAATTTAAATGGATTCAATAATTGCGAAAATGATTTCCGATGCGCATAATGCACTCCCGCACTCCTATGCGCCTTATTCGAAATTTAATGTGGCTTGTTGTATTCGTACCGACAAAAACAATCTATACACAGGCGTAAATGTAGAAAATAGCGCTTATGGATTAACTTTATGCGCTGAAACTTCAGCTATGGCAGCTATGGTAACAGCAGGCGAACAACAGATTAAAGAAATGGTGGTATTGGCCGGAAATAACAGTTTGTGTTCACCTTGTGGTGCATGTAGGCAAAGAATTTATGAGTTTTCAACTCCTGATACAATGATTCATCTTTGTAACGGCAATTCCATATTGCGCAGCATGTCGATCAATGAACTACTACCCCTGGCTTTTAATTTTGAATTTAAACCCTAAGGATATTTTGTATGACAAATACTGCACTAACGCAGACTAATGCTCATTTATCAGCAGACTATATTAAAAAACTCTACCCTTCATTTAAACCAACAATAGCAGTGGTATTAGGTTCAGGTTTGGGTCAATTTGCTGAAGAGCTGCAAGATTCTGTATCTATTCATTATGATAATCTTCCCGGTTTTCCTAAGGTTACAGTCCAGGGACATGGCGGAAATTTGCTTTTAGGTTATCTCAATGGGGTAGGTGTAGTTTGCTTACAAGGCAGAGCTCATACCTATGAAGGTTTGCAAAACTACGAAACAGTTAAAACCTATGTACGCACAATGAAGCTTTTAGGATGTAACTATTTTATTGCAACCAATGCCTCAGGTTCTTTAAGGGAAGAAGTCGGTCCTGGCGAGTTAATGTTAATTTCTGACCATATTAATTTTCAACCCAGCAATCCCTTGATTGGCTTAAATGATGATGAGTTTGGCCCCAGATTTTACCCATTAGACAATGCTTATGATGCTGAAATGCGTCGAGATTTATTAACTGTTGCAGCAAAAAACTCAATTAACTTGCCAGAAGGTGTGTACATTTCGGTATTAGGCCCACACTATGAAACAGCAGCAGAAATTCGCGCTTTTAAAATTTTAGGTGCTGATGCTGTAGGCATGTCCACTGTTCCAGAGGTATTAGTGGCGAACCATTGTGGATTACGTGTGGCTGTAATAGCAACTATTACTAACCATGCTACCGGACTCGCAAAAACATCTCATAGCCATGAAGCAGTTGTTGCTATGGCGGCCAATGCTGCTAAAAAATTAAATCTACTTCTAAAAGACTATATTGCAGGTTTAAAGTGAACCTGGAAAGCTCTTTTAATGAAATCTTATGCCTCTTGCTCAGCAATCATGACTATCCTTCGCTCACTGCTGAGCAATTAATTCACGTGCTTGATTTAACTTTATTGGAAGAAAAAGCAGATCCTGGGTTATTACATGCATTAAATCATGATGCAACACTCAACTCAGTTGCTGCTATTTGCGTTTATTATCAGCACTTACCCTACTTTCAACAATTGTCCACAATAAAATTAGCTAGTGTAGTCAATTTTCCTTATGCTGATAGCGGAATAAAAAATTCATTAACATTAATAGATAAGGCTATCTTTGCTGGAGTACAGGAAATTGACTATGTATTTCCTTACGCTCAATATCTCAATGGCCAGAAGCAACAGGCTTTAGAGGAAACAAAGTCCATTATTAATTTTTGCCATCATAATCAATTAACTATCAAAATTATAATAGAAACCGGCGCTTTTCCCGAAATGCACAGTATTTATCAAGCAGGTCTTAGTTTGGCAGAATTAGGAGCAAATTTTCTAAAAACGTCCACAGGAAAAACCACACAGGGTGCTAGTTTGGCAGCTGCCTTTGCGCTTTTAAGCGCAATCAAAAACTCAGAAACAAACTGCGGCCTTAAAGTGTCTGGTGGAGTAAAAACGTCAACTCAAGCATTTAATTACGCCAAATTAGCTGAACTAATTCTAGGTAAAAAACTTGATAAAAGTTGGTTTCGAATAGGTGCAAGTAGCTTATTAAAAGAATTAGTATCAATATCAAAACATTAATATTCACGCTTTACACTTTAGTTATCGTTTCTTAAAATAGCACCTCAATTGAAGTAACAAAGGGAGTTAATCAATGAAAAAGAAATTTATATTTAAATCCATTTCAATAATGCTATTAGGTTTTATTCTCTGTGGCTGTAAAACAACCCCACCTGGCGAATATGATGCCGAAGAAGTAGGGAAAATTAAAAAAGTAATTCCTGGTACCATTATTTCTAAAAGAGCTGTCAACTTACACAGACAAAATACACCAGGCAAACCATCAACAAACAATGAGTTCATTGACAATGGCTATAATCAAACCCGTGGTGTTGAATATGTAATCAAACTAAAATCAGGTGGCATTATCTCTGTAGTACAAGCCGAAGATCTTAATTTAAAAAACAAACAAAAAATCCTGGTGATTTATGGCAGACATACTCGCGTAGTTGCTGATAATGGGAGTGAAACTTTTTAAATGCAAGTTGGGCTAAAGCCCAACCTGTTTTACTTGGTTTTCTCAGGCAAAATATCAATTTTCCTCACAAAACACTTGGTTTCACCACTCCAGGGCATGGTGTAAGCATCGCAATGATAGCTTATAACTACATGTTTGTTATTTTGCATAGCATAATCTGCTTGTTGCACTAAATCTGATTTAAACTGACCGAGGGTAAAATAAAAGGTACGCCCGCTTGCCCCGCTTGCGTTCTCGAGGCCGCCCAGGATCATTTCTCCCTCATAAGTCCCCCAATATTTCCCTTCTTTTGCTACTTTAACAATGACTCCTGACTTTTGTCCTTTTTGCACAGTCCAGCATCCAGTTAAACAACACAGAAGACCCAATACAATTGAAGTTAATATTATTTTTTTCATGGCCCTTAATTCCAAAGAAATAATGTTTAACTAAAATTGTAGGGAAATTATTTACTAAAGCAATAATTAATTGAGGAAAATATATCCTGCCTCTATTTAGGGCAGGATATATTTATAACTACTGATAAGAATTAATTGAAGACTGGTTAGATAAATAACCATTGAGTAGATCTGCTACTTCCTGAGATTTTGATTTTGCTAGGTTAAAATTCAAAACACGGTTTGCAACAAATGACATCATTTGGCCCAAGATATCATTTTGTTTTTGAACCGTTGGATTTAACTCGCTTAAACTAGCAATATGTGCTTGAAAAGCATTACGGAAAATTGCTATTTCTTGTCCTTTTGTAACTTTCAAAAAGGAATGATTCGTTAATTGCGTAGGCCTCTTCTGTGCTTTGCTAACCCAATCAATAGACTCAGCCAGTTCTTTTAATCCAGCATTTGCTGGAGCATGATTAGGCGATAATGTTTGAGCGGCTTCATAAAGATTAGTACAAATTGACTTGCAATCAAATGAAAACTTCATTTTATTGCGAAGATAATAATCTGCAACCAATGAAAGTATATTCGCGAAAAACTCTGCCCCTTGATATTTTGTAGCCAATTGATTGAAAACCCCAACTACTGCATCAATATTGCTTACTACAACAGTATTATCATTGTTGTTATTAGAGAAAAATCCTCGATTAGTAACAGGAAGCGGCTGTTCAGGTTGTGATTGAGTTGAACCTAAAGGCTGTTGTTCAGCGATCAGCTTTAGTACCTCACTCAACGTTGGTAGTCCAGTGAACTCTTTCATACATAGAAGATCGAGAACCTCACTAGGATCTAATTGAGATAAATTTGTAGAAGCCCTTTGAAGATTAGAGTGACTTGGATTTAATTTTCTTTTTATTAAAGTCATTGGTGGTTTATCACTTGAGTCATCCTGCATTGAGGAAACTTGTTGGCCAGACGAAGGCTGAACCGTGTTTTGACTATGATTCACAAAATTCACAACTGGAGAATTCGACACTTCATTCTCATCATCTTCGATACGACGACTTGATTTTCTTCTCTTAAAGATAAGAGGTTGCTCATCATCACTGGAATTATTAATAGTTGAAGACGTTTTTTGACTAGACACTGATTGAGTTGCCTCATCATTACTCACCTCATCATCGTCTATGCGACGTGGATTTTTCTTCCCTCTTCGTCTTAAAATAGGAGAAGATTCATCATCACTTGAGCTTCCAAAAAAGACGGGTGTTTGTTGTCTAGGCGAAGATAAAGTTTCCTCATTTGCAGCAGGATGAGCTGCAAAACTTTCGACCGGAATAGATACTTCCTCGTCTGAATTATCTGCATCTGTAATTTGTCCTTGGTTATCTACCCACTCATCATCACTATTATAAGGAGTAGAAGCCGTCGAAGAGTTCTCAACTACTTTTTCTTCTGAGCGAAAAACCAAACTAATTGGTAAATCGTCATCATTTGTTATTGCATGAGAAGGTAATAATTGGAAAATTAGTTCATTAATATTTTCGATAATTAACTCATTAACATCGATGCCCTTGTGCTGGCTATTTAATTCCTTAAATTTTGCAATAAGTTTTGCAGAAAGCGAGTTATCATTGCTTCTACCATGAACAGCCATCAAAAGTTGATAACTTAAAAGTTCATACTCTTCTTGTGGTTCTAACTCCAAACTCAATACACCACTGTCTTGCAGGTATTGGTTAATCCTATCTAAATAAGAGGGATCTTTAAGCGCGTTAAACCCACTTTCCAATAAATTTAAATAGCCTAAATGAATAGAAGCGTCTATAGGTAATTTCGCCTTTTTTCTGAAATCAATTGCTCGATTAAGCCATTCAATAGCATCTTCAATTTGTTGTGAAGTAGCGGGCACGTCGAGTTGATCCATTTGCTCAACTAAAACATCGCTGACATCCTCACATATATTAGCAAGATGGGAATGCAGTTTTTTAACTTTTTTGAGAGTAACCAGTTGTTTTTCCAAAAAGCTTTGAAGTTTTAAATTATTAAGGACAGCTTCCATTTCTGAAAAATGTTCGGAAAGCTCTTTCCATAATGTGGTTACTTGTGCATAATCAAATACATCAGTATCCTTTGCTTCATCTATCTTCTGACCAATTTGATCGGAAATAGCTAGAACTATATCCCTAAGAACAAAAGCAAATTCATCCAGATAAGCTGCAGTTGACTCAAATCGACGTTGAGCTGACATTTGTCGCAAAGCTAGCAAACCATTTTTGTAAAAACCTAATGCTTTTTTAAATTGGCCCTTATTAGAAGCTTTATCGCCTTCTTTCTGATTTTTAGTATCAAAGTAATAGTAAGTCATAATAATTCAAATTGTTTAAAAAATAAAAAATTTTATCATATTATGTTTTTTATGCAAGTTTTTTTACTATTTACAAAATAATTAAACACCAAGACAAATAGATAGCCACATCAAGGCCCCATAATAACTACTAAGAATAAACGCTCGAAAACATTCAGCCGGTTTCCGTTGACTTAGCAATAGTTGTTGGTAAAACAATACAAAACCTGATACTAACCATAAAACATAAAACCAGGCATTAGTTTGATTACTTAATCCCCAATACAACCATACTCCATGAAACAGGCATTGAAGTAAGCCAATAATTAAACGATCATAACTCGCAAAATAAATAGCCGTCGAATTAACCCCAATTTTTAAATCATCTTCTTTATCAGTCATTGCATACATGGTGTCATATGCCACAATCCAAGAAAAATTGAGCACAAATAACAAAAGACAATCAAGATTTAAAGGAACCTGAGAGGCTAAAAAAGCCATAGGGATCCCCATTGAAAAGGCAAACCCAAGAATTAATTGAGGTGCTTTTAAAAAACGCTTACAAAAAGGATAAAGGAGTGAAATAAATAATGCAAAAACAGCTGGATAGAAACAATCCTCCGATAAATTGAGTAAAATAATCAAAGCCGCAAAGAGCAAAATAAATAAGACGACTAAAGCTTCTTTTAAGCCCACTTCCCCACTAGTTAAGGGGCGTAACCTGGTTCTTGATACATGTTTATCAATGTGGCGATCAGCGATATCATTCATCACACAACCTGCTGCTCGCATAAGTACTGTGCCAGTTACAAATAAAACCAATAACTTTAAAGGAGGAACGCCTTTATTAGCAATCCATAAAGCCCAAGCTGTAGGAAACCAAAGGAGTAAAATTCCTACAGGCTTATCAAAACGCATTAACCGCCAGTATGCATTCCAATTCATGGCTTAATTTCTCCTAACGCAGGCAGCATTATTTCTATTAAATAAAAAGATTCTTGTTGCTGAAAAGAAAACTCTGCCAGACGAACCCATAGTGTCTCTTGCGTTAGTTCAATATATTTCTTTACCCAAAAGAACTCTACACATTGTTGATCTACTGGATAATTAATTGCATTAATACGTCGCACCTGATCATTATTAAAAATTAAATTCCGTATTGATTCATTTTTTAAACGGTCAAAAAAGGATGGAGCTAGTTCATAACAAGCTTTAGGAATAATACTTCGAGCATACCAATATATTACTCCTTTGCTTCTCATTAAAATTTCACGTTGAAATACTGTCTTATCCTCAATCACCAGGAGGCTTTTTGACCACATGTCTGTTGGGAGCCATTGTTGTGACAATAATTCAAGTTGAGCGTCACCATTTACTTCACGCAATTTATCGGTTAATGGATATTGATAGTTTATCCATTCAAGAAATTGGTTGGAAGATTGCGCTTTTAGTGAAAAAATAAGATGCGTATTAATCGGCATGCCGTTAAAACCAGAAAAGATAACTGGACAAGATCTTACAAAATTAATGCCCACGCTACAAGTTATCACTGCCCCTTAAGCGACCTATACGATTTAAAACAAGAACCAATTTTTGATGAGTATGATGATTTTCCAGCAAGAAATGACCATTACTCATCACATTTGTTGTATCATTGGAAAATACAATCTCATTTTGATGAGCACCTGACCAACTCAATTTCCATGTGGGATGATACCATTGCCATTGATAAATGGACTCTAACTCTCCTGTTGAGACTCTTTTCACTTTTAAAACCATGCCATTTGCCCAATCTTTATTATCCCCCAGCGGCAT
>CAZTYT010000091.1:0-889 GCA_964618245.1 uncultured Legionella sp.
GAGAATGGCAAAAATTATAGGAATCGACTTAGGTACCACGAACTCATGCGTAGCGGTAATGGAAGGCGATAAACCCAAGGTTATAGAAAATGGTGAAGGTCATCGTACTACACCTTCCATCGTTGCTTTTACTGACGATGGAGAAATTTTGGTTGGTCAGTCTGCAAAACGCCAATCGGTAACTAACCCTGAAAAAACCTTGTTTGCTATTAAGCGATTAATTGGCCGCCGTTTTGACGATCCAATTGTTCAAAAAGATATTAAGATGGTGCCTTATAACATCACTAAAGCAGATAATGGTGATGCATGGGTTAAAGTCCAAAATCAAGACAAAGCGCCACCACAAATTTCTGCTGAAGTTTTACGTAAAATGAAAAAAACAGCAGAAGATTATTTAGGCGAAGAAGTAAAAGAAGCGGTAATTACTGTTCCTGCTTACTTCAACGATTCTCAACGTCAAGCGACTAAAGATGCAGGCCGTATTGCTGGTCTTGAAGTAAAACGAATTATCAATGAGCCAACTGCTGCAGCACTTGCTTATGGTATGGATAAAAAACGTGGTGATTCTATCATTGCGGTTTATGACTTAGGTGGTGGTACTTTTGATATCTCTATTATCGAAATTGCTGAAGTGGATGGAGAACATCAATTTGAAGTATTAGCTACTAATGGTGATACCTTCCTGGGTGGTGAAGATTTTGACTTGGCTTTGATTGACTATCTAGCTTCTGAGTTTAAAAAAGATACTGGCATTGATTTACATAATGATCCATTAGCATTACAACGCTTGAAAGAAGCTGCAGAAAAGGCAAAAATTGAATTGTCTTCTTCACAACAAACTGACGTGAACCTTCCTTACATTACTGCTGATGCTTCTGGGCCAAAACAT
>CAZTYT010000091.1:899-8462 GCA_964618245.1 uncultured Legionella sp.
AATTAACTCGTGCCAAGCTGGAATCTTTAGTTGAAAAATTAGTAGAGCGCACTATTGAGCCTTGCAAAATCGCACTAAAAGATGCTGGTTTAACTGTATCGCAAATTAACGAAGTGATTTTGGTGGGCGGTCAAACCCGTATGCCTTTAGTCCAAAAAAACAGTGGAAGAGTTTTTTGGCAAAGAACCACGTAAAGACGTGAACCCTGACGAAGCAGTTGCTGTGGGTGCGGCAATCCAGGCTGCGGTATTATCTGGTGAAGTAAAAGATATTCTCTTGCTTGATGTGACTCCTTTATCTTTAGGTATTGAAACTATGGGTGGGGTAATGACCAAGCTTATTGAGAAAAATACCACTATCCCAACGAAAGCAACACAAGTGTTTTCTACTGCAGATGATAACCAAACAGCAGTAACGGTTCATGTTTTACAAGGTGAGCGTGAGCAAGCTTCTGCCAATAAATCATTAGGACGATTTGACTTGGGTGATATTCCTCCAGCACCACGGGGTGTGCCACAAATTGAAGTAACTTTTGATATTGACGCCAATGGTATCTTGAATGTATCAGCTAAGGATAAAGCTACTGGAAAAGCCCAATCCATCGTAATTAAAGCGTCTAGCGGTTTGAGTGATGAAGAAGTTGATGCAATGGTTAAAGATGCTCAATCTCATGCTGAAGAAGATAAGAAATTTAAGGAAATGGCCGAGCTTCGTAACCAGGCTGACAGCTTAATTCATAGCAGTGAAAAATCCATGAAAGATTTAGCAGATGAATTGTCTGATGATGAGAAAAAAGGCATTGAAACTGCTATTGCTGAATTAAAAGAAGCTATTCAGGGTACTGATAAGGCACAAATTGAAGCTAAATTAAAAACGCTAACGGATGCTTCTTCAAAAATGGCTGAGCGTGTTTATGCTAAAAAAGCAGCTGAAGGCCAGGCTCAACAAGCTGGTGGTCAGCAGGAACAAGCCCATGAATCCGCTAAAGCAGATGATGGCGTTGTTGACGCTGAGTTTGAGGAAGTAAAAGACGATAAGAAGTAATTTTTTTTATTGTTGTGAACGTATGCAGGTTGGGGCAAGGCTCAACCTGCATAATTGTGTTATAATAGTTTCCGCATGAAATGCAATGGCATTGATGTGGATTTTATTAATTTTAAATAGTGTGAGTAGTTATGGAACAGCGGGATTATTATGAACTTTTAGAAGTAAGTCGAACAGCTAGTGATGCTGAAATTAAAAAGGCATACCGTAAATTAGCAATGAAGTATCATCCTGATCGTAATCCTGGCGACTCCGCAGCTGAAGAAAAATTCAAAGAGATTCAAAACGCCTATAGTATTTTATCCGATCAGCAAAAACGTGCTGCTTATGATCAATTTGGCCATGCTGGTGTTGATCCTTCCATGCGCGGTGGGCCTGGTGGTTTTGGTGGCGGCTTTGGCGGTTTTGGTGATGTATTCGAAGATATATTTGAGAATATTTTTTCTGGTGGTCGTGGCGCTGGAAGACAATCCCATGGGCAACGTGGGGCTGATTTGCAGTTTAATGTGACTTTAACATTGGAAGAAGCTGCTGTAGGTAAAGAAGTTGAAATTACTGTGCCCAGACAAGGTACTTGTTCAACCTGTAGTGGTTCAGGAGCAAAACCTGGATCCCATCCCAAAACTTGTGAAACCTGCCAGGGGATGGGTCAAGTCAGAATCCAACAAGGTTTTTTTTCCATTCAACAAACCTGCCCTGGTTGTCACGGAGAGGGTAAGGTGATCACTGATCCTTGTAATGCATGCCATGGCCAAGGAAGAATCCGTGAAAGTAAAAAATTAACAGTTAAAATACCCGCCGGTGTTGATAATGGTGATCGCGTCCGCCTAACAGGTGAAGGGGAGGCTGGTATCTATGGTGGTGGCTCTGGCGATTTATATGTTCAGATTAATATAAAGAAACATGCTATTTTCGAGCGTGATAGCAATGACTTGCATTGCGAAGTGCCCATCAGTTTTATTACGGCGGCTTTAGGCGGTTCTATTGAGGTACCTACTTTGGAGGGTCGAGTTACTCTAAAGATTCCTGCAGAAACCCAGACTGGAAAAGTATTTCGTTTAAGAGCTAAAGGCATGAAATCAGTGCGTGGACATGGCCAAGGCGATTTGTTATGTAAAGTGGTAGTAGAGACCCCAGTTAATTTATCTCGTGAACAAAAAGAGTTATTAACTAAACTTCATGACTCATTAGAAAATGCAAAAGCAAATCATTCTCCTCGCACTAGTTCCTGGTTTGACGGTGTGAAAAAATTTTTTGAAGACATGAAATTTTGAAATAAGTAAGTTACAATTGCTCATTTTATTTTCCATGTGCATTTTTTGACCTTGGCTAACAGGCTAGGAAAAATGGAATTATTGTCATCGCGGGTGCAGTAGAATATTCCAAATCCAATTTTGTATTGACATGGGTGCTGGATTGCTTCGCTGTGCCCGCAACGATGGGAAACTGTTTTTCTCTTTCTGTTGATAAGTAACAAGTGAATGCAAATAACATAGAGTGTAGCCGCAATGAATCAACCAGCAATTTTAGTGTTAGCCGATGGTACAACTTATGAAGGTATCTCGGTAGGTGCAACAGGCGAATGTGTTGGCGAATTGGTTTTTAATACTTCACTTACCGGCTATCAAGAGATGCTGACCGATCCTTCTTACGCGCGACAAATTATTACCTTAACAACAGCGCAGGTGGGTAATACCGGTTGTACTTCAGAAGATATGGAGTCAAATAAAATATGGGCGGCAGGATTAGTCATGCGCAACAATGCCAAGACCCATAGCAATTATCGCGCTGAAATATCGCTCACCGATTGGCTCAAGAAAAATGGCGTAGTTGCTATTGCTGAAATTGACACCCGTGATTTAACGTTGCGTTTAAGGGAGCACGGGGCAATTGGTGCCTGTATTAGTACCCATGTGGATAATCCTGAGCAAGCACTTGCTAAAGCAAAAGCTTTTGCTGGTTTACAAGGCGTTGACTTGGCACTTGAAGTTTCCCGAAAAACTCCTGAGCGTTGGCATCTTGGACGGGGGCAATGGGGCTCAGACGCACAACCTCAGCAATTTCATGTTGTTGCATATGATTTTGGGGTAAAACATAATATTTTACGAATTTTATATGATAAAGGTTGTCATTTAACCATAGTGCCGGCACAGACCTCAGCCAAGGAAGTATTGGCGATGAATCCTGATGGAGTATTTTTATCTAATGGTCCAGGGGATCCGCAAGCTTGTGATTATGCGATTAGTGCTACTCAGGAATTTCTAGCACATAATATCCCTGTTTTTGGGATTTGCTTAGGCTTTCAAATTTTAGCTTTAGCCTGTGGTGGAACCACTAAAAAAATGAAATTTGGTCATCATGGTGCTAATCACCCAGTCGTTGAAACTGAAGGCAAAAAACGCGTTTTTATTACTAGTCAAAATCATGGATTTACTGTGGATGAAGCCAGTTTACCTGATAGTTTAATGGTGACACATCGTTCTTTATTTGATAATACATTGCAGGGCATTCGACACAAAGAGAAGCCCGCCTTAGGCTTTCAGGGGCATCCGGAAGCCAGTCCCGGGCCACATGATATTGAAGTGATATTTAATGAATTTATAGAGTTGATGAAGTAAACTTCTAATCAATGAATACAAAGAGGATTAATAATGAATGAAAGCTATGTCTTCACCTCCGAATCAGTTTCTGAAGGACATCCAGACAAGATAGCCGATCAAATTTCAGATGCGATTTTGGATGCGATTTTACAGCAAGATCCCCTAGCGCGGGTTGCCTGTGAGGTGTTTGTGAAAACAGGGATGGTATTAGTTGGTGGCGAAATCACAACTAAAGCCTGGGTGGATGTAGACGCTATTGTGCGTGAGGTTGTGGAAGATATAGGCTATAACAGTTCAAAAATGGGTTTTGATGGTAAATCCTGCGCAGTTCTTTCTGCTATTGGTAAACAATCTCCTGATATTGCTCAAGGTGTTGATAACCAAGCCACTAAAATTTTAGGCGCTGGTGATCAAGGGCTGATGTTTGGTTATGCCAGCCGTGAAACAGATGTTTATATGCCTGCTCCAATTGCCTATGCCCATCGCTTAATGGAAAAACAAAGTAACTTAAGAAAAAACGGTGCTTTACCTTGGTTACGCCCTGATGCAAAAAGCCAGGTTACTTTAAGGTATGAGCAAGGGATTCCGGTAGAGGTGGACACAGTTGTTTTTTCTACTCAACATGCCGAAGAGATTAGCCATAAAGACTTGGTTGAGGCGGTACGTGAAGAAATTATCAAGACCACATTACCTGAAGAATGGTTAACCAGTAAAACCCGTTATTTTATTAACCCTACCGGACGCTTTGTAATTGGTGGTCCTTTAGGGGATTGTGGACTCACTGGCCGTAAAATTATTGTTGATACCTACGGTGGCATGGCACGCCATGGTGGAGGATGTTTTTCAGGCAAAGATCCTTCCAAAGTGGATCGTTCAGCTGCTTATGCTGCTCGTCATGTTGCTAAAAATATTGTGGCGGCAGGTTTGGCAGATAAGTGTGAAATTCAAGTTTCCTATGCCATTGGTATTGCTGAGCCAACTTCTATTTTTGTGGAAACTTTTGGTACCGGCCGTTTAAGCGACCATGAAATAATGGAGTTAATTCATACTCACTTTGACTTAACACCTCAAGGCATCATTGAATATCATGATTTATTGCGCCCAATTTACAGACAGACGGCGACTTACGGTCATTACGGACGGGATCAATTTCCCTGGGAGCGCTTGGATAAGGTAGCTGAGCTGAAAAAAGCATTATAAGGAGAGACTGATGGAGTTAGTCAATAAAGCCAATAAGGGACACCAGGATTTTAAAGTAGCTGATATGTCTTTAGCTTCTTGGGGGCGTAAAGAAATTGCTATTGCAGAAACAGAAATGCCTGGCTTGATGGCGCTTCGAGAGGAGTTTGGGGCATCCAAACCTTTGCAAGGCGCACGCATTGCAGGATGCTTGCATATGACTATCCAAACAGCAGTATTAATTGAAACACTGGTTGCTTTAGGAGCGGAAGTTCGTTGGTCTTCTTGTAATATTTTCTCTACCCAGGATCATGCCGCTGCCGCAATTGCTGCGGAGGGTATTCCAGTATTTGCCTGGAAAGGCGAAACAGAGGAAGAATATTGGTGGTGTGTTGAGCAAACCTTAACTGGCCCTGATGGCTGGATACCCAATTTATTATTGGATGATGGTGGTGATTTAACGCAAATCATTCATCAAAAGTACCCTCATTTATTAGCTCATATTAAAGGTGTTTCTGAGGAAACTACAACAGGTGTAGCACGTTTATATGAAATGGCTAAAAATGGCAGCTTAAAAATCCCCGCGATTAACGTCAATGATGCGGTGACTAAATCCAAGTTTGATAATTTATATGGTTGTCGAGAGTCTTTATTGGATGGTATCAAACGAGCCACTGACGTGATGATTGCTGGCAAAGTAGCCATCATTTTAGGCTATGGTGATGTGGGTAAAGGTTGTGCCCAGGCTTTACGTGGTCAAGGTGCGATTGTATTAATTGCTGAGATTGATCCTATTTGTGCATTGCAGGCTGCAATGGAGGGTTATCGCGTAGTAACACTTGATGATGTGGCAGAACAAGTCGATATCGTGGTAACAGCTACTGGTAATTATCATGTGGTAACTCATGAGCATATGAAGCGGATGCGTAATCAGGCTATTTTATGCAACATAGGTCATTTTGATTCAGAAATAGATGTTCAAAGCTTAAGACAGTATCAATGGGAGAATATTAAACCGCAAGTCGATCATGTGATTTTTCCTGATGGTAAACGCATTATTCTTTTAGCGGAGGGGCGTTTAGTGAATTTAGGTTGTGCCACCGGGCATCCTAGTTTTGTGATGTCAGCCTCCTTTACTAACCAAGTGCTAGCGCAGATGGAGCTATTTCAAAATTCTAATCGTTATGAACGTCAAGTGTATGTCTTACCTAAAGTGTTGGATGAAAAGGTGGCTCGTTTGCATTTAGGCAAAATTGGTGCCAAATTAACCCAATTAACTGCAGAACAAGCACAGTACCTGGGAGTAAATAGTAAGGGGCCGTTTAAGCCTGATCATTACCGTTATTAATTCCTGATATTCATTCAATGGACGTAGGTCGGGCCTTGGCCCATAGCCGTCAGGCTAAGGGAAAAAACCTGTCTTTTTTCACTTTTTCGAATCCCCGTGGCTTGACCACGGGGTCCAATGGATCGATGCAAGATCGCTAGACCCCGTGGTCAAGCCACGGGGATTCGTTGGATGTGGGAAGCGATTATATTGCTTCTGAAGCTTAGCCTGACGGCTATGGGTCAAGGCCCGACCTACGATCGTATTATTCTAAGTCAGTTTTTCCTGATAGAGATGCAAGTTATTGATTAAATGTGGGGTCTCTGGTTGTGCCTCTAAAGCTCGGACTGTTGCGTCTAATCCTTGTTGAAATTTCCCCATATGCCAGGCACAACGACTTAAAATCTCATAGCGTGTGTAGTGATACATGGTTTTCTCAACAAAGAGCAAATCATTAGTGGGGTAGGGTACTTCACAAGCGTAACTGGCATACAAGTAACACAAGGGAATATTATTTGGCCAGTAATGATCTGCAATATGCACCAGGGGTTCAATACGCTGAGGTCGCATGGAAAATGCCTGAAGATAGAATTGTTCTGCTTGTTCCCAGGTAAACAAAGGATCAATTTTACTTAGTTTATCGACTACGTGGCCTAGTCTAAATAAAGTAATAAAATTTTCTTCATCCCAACCATTGAGTTTGGAGCGCATGTGATAATAATGAAAAGCTTCTTTTAAATTATCCAGGCATTCAAAGGTTTGCGCTAAATAAAATACTGTACGCGGATGAGGCTCTTGTTCTTTATTTTCCCCATATTCATTCAGTAATAATACTAAATCTCTTTTCCAACGGGCAGTACTTTTTTCTGCACTTAAAGGGGCTTGTTGATAGTTAAAATAAATATTATCGGGTACTTTTCCTTCTACTGTATTTCCTGGGATTTCATGTACTGCACCAACAAATCGTATTTTTGCTTGGGTACGAAACAAACGAGCAGTGTAAAAATCCAAAGTATCATTCATTACAATGCGAATAAGGTATAAAGAGGATGAACGATACAGTTCTTCATTACAAAAATTTAATAACCCACGTACATTAGTTAATTGCCATTCTGCATCTGGCATAATCATAAAAGGTATTTCTGGAAATGCCTCTTCAGCTAGAGTCAACGCTCTATTTCGAGAAGTAGAAAAATCAATGAACGGTTCTTGGACTAATTGATAATTTACTTTAGCCTCTTCGAGCAGTTTCTTACTGACAGACAATGTTTCATCAGTGGAACCAGTATCAAAAATAAAAAAATGTTTAATGCCTGCTTCTAATAGGGGAGAGAGCGTAGAAATAAGTGTATGCTCTTCATTTTTTACCATTAAAACCACAGTTAAAAAAGCATTTTGATCAATAGTTAGCAC
>CAZTYT010000092.1:0-4227 GCA_964618245.1 uncultured Legionella sp.
CTTTATTAGAGGTTTTTTATAATGCGTATTCACAAGCTGCTAAAGAGGCAGAGTACATACAACTAAAAAAAGAAGTTGCTGCCCGATTGCAAAATAAAAAACAGGACAAAGCAACAGAAGAAAGTTTTATTCAAGCGTTAGAAAAAAGTTTTATTGAAGGCTTTAAAAGTTTATTAAACGCCCCACGGCATTTGTCACAATTGAAAAATTATGTTGCCTTTACTAATGTTTCCCGACTTTACTGGGTTTTTTGCCGCTTGACCCTGGTCAATGGATTGGCTTTTGCCAAAAACTTACAGCTTCTGGGAAAGCTGGATGTGATTTTGGGAACACATACTGATGCAGATAAAATTATTGCTACCTTGCAAGCACCAAATGGCTTACTAAACTACTTTAGCGTGGGTCTATTTTTAATGCGCTTTATGATTGATGCTGCCTTGTTAGTAAGACATACTTTTTTCCCAACCCCTGCTGAAAAAAATACAAGTGCTTATGAACGCTTTAAACAGGAACTATATAAACGCCATTGTAATTTTGCTAACGATTTGGTTTGGGCTGTAGTTAATTTTATAACTAATTTTAATCATATTACGCATATTCCCAATCCTGTTGCAGGCGCTATTACCGCAGTATTTTTAGGCTTTGACGTGGGAATGCTTTTGTATAAATGCCAACTTGCAAAGCAAGAGTACCTGCTTAAAAAAGCACAATATTTTCAGGAAATAAAAGACTGTCAGCACTTCGATATAAGTGATGCAGAAAAAAAACAGCGCCTCTTAATTCTTCAAGGCCAATTACAGGAATTGGAAATAAATTGGGAAACCAAAGAATCAACCTTATATTTTAATGCAGCAGCAGCCTCTTTATTAATGCTAGGCTTTTCCGCCGCTTTAATTTTTACTACGCCAGGAATCATTGTAGCCAGTTATTTTGCTTGTTTGATAGCAGTGGCTATGTATCTTTCTTCGGATAAGTATTCAAAGTATCAGGAAAAAAGTTTACGGTTACAGAATGCCGAGTTGAATGATGCTCCTCTTGCTGTTATTCGTAAAGAGTATGAAATCGCGCGTAATGATTTTATTTTCACAATGACTAAAAACGCTGTTATTCCTTCGGTACTTATTACAACGTTTGCAATTTGCTGGCCTGCTGCTATTGCTTTGACTGCCGTTTATTTAGGATATGAAATTTTTCACTCTTTTGGCCAACACAGTGGTAATAAAGAAGTTCAACGCCTGGCTATCATTGATCCGCCTGCGGATGAAACAATCTCTGCTTGCTGCCTCTAGGTGTAGACATTGCATAACTTCAATATAGGTGCGGGCCTTCTTGGCCCGACACCCCTTAATACCTATTAAGAATCAGCTTTTTTTAATTGCAAAGCCAAATCATAAAGTTCATTTTTATTGGCTTGGCTAAGTTTACTAGCAATAGCAACTGCTTGCTTCAAAGGTAATTCTTGCAAGAGAATAGTTAACATTTTTTCATGGTCTTGCGGTAATGACTCTTCTGGCCTGGGGGGGATAATAAGGACAAACTCGCCCTTACTGTGAGAAGGCTCTGCCATTAACCAATTTTTTACTTCCATTACAGTTCCGCTGATAAAACGCTCAAACGTTTTTGTTAATTCCTTGGCTAAGACAATTTCACAAGTGGAATCATAAATAGTACTAATGTCATCCAGGCACTCAAGAATGCGATGGGTGGACTCATAAAAAATGAGGGTATAAGGTTCGCTGCGTAAAGCTTTAAGCTTGGCTTGCCGAGCATTTGCTTTGGCGGGGAGAAAACCCAAGAATAAAAACGAATCACAAGGTACTCCTGCGGCAGAAAGAGCTGTAATTAAAGCACAAGCCCCAGGAATTGGAATTACCGGAATTTGTTGTGCACGGGCTAATTTTACTAATAAATAGCCTGGGTCACTAATTAGCGGTGTACCCGCATCACTAATCAATGCCGCTGTTTTCCCTGTTAAAATTTTATCGATGATTGATTTACTTTTATCATTTTCATTATGTGCATGGAGTGATATCAAATTGCCTTTGATACCCAAAGCATGTAATAGTTGGACAGAGTGTCTGGTATCTTCTGCCAAAATAAAATCAACGGATTTCAGAACCTGCAATGCCCTAAATGTAATATCTTCACGATTTCCAATCGGCGTAGCAACAATATAGAGAGCACCTATTTCTGTTGCGAGTGAGTTTGTCATGGTTTATCCTCTTGCGTTATTACTCATTGGATGATCTGAATTAACATGTTAATAATAAAATATTATAAAGTGCGTGTGCTTTGTTTAATGACATCGCTTTTGTTCTTATGTCAATGCACTACGACCGTTAATTCTTCAATATCTGAACCGTCAGTAGCGCCAGCCCCTGTCATTAAGCCAAAAAAACCACAAAATCTTTATACCCTTTCCACGTCAAATTATTTGACCCATGCTAAAAATCAACAGGGAGAGGAAAAAGAAAAAGCATTGCTTATGGCCGCAGGGCGCTCAATTTCTGATGGGCAATGGCGACAAGGTGCGGCTATTCTAGCACAGATTGAAAGTTTGACACCGGGGCTTGCTGATCAAAAAACCGTATTATTGGCGCAAATTGATAATGTGCACGGTAGATCAGGTGCGGTTATTTCTAAGCTAAATACTGTCGTAGCTCCGGATAAGCTACCTTCTTATTATCAGATTCAATACCACCAATTGCTGGCTCTAGCTTATGCGGCTACTGATAAGCCTTTCGAATCGGTTACTGAGCGGATTAAATTGGATCCCTTATTAACAGATGAATTTGGTCAAAAAAATAATCGACGCAAATTATGGTTAACCTTGACTAATTTATCTCAAGAAGAGCTCAATGAGGCAGCAAGTGCAGCAGCAAATCAAACGCTATTGCAAGGTTGGCTTCAGCTTGCACAAATCTCGCGTCAATATCGTGATAACCCTAAATCATTGCTTGCTGCTTTGGATCAATGGCAGGCTCGTTTTATCCAGCATCCAGCGAATAGTCTTTTACCTAATCCATTAGACTCTATAGTCAATAAGATGGTCACCCCTCCGAAGCAGATTGCCCTCTTATTACCTTTAAACGGTGCATTGCAAGGGCCTGGAACGGCTGTATTGGATGGTTTTATGGCAGCTAATAAAGAAAGAGCAAACCAGGTTCCGCTTAAGATTAAAACTTATGATACTAACCAAGGTGATATTGCGGCTCTTTATCAGTCGGCTATTAATGATGGTGCTGATTATGTTGTGGGGCCATTGACTAAATCCCAGGTAGCAGCTATTGCTGCATTACCTCATCCCGTCCCCACCTTATTCTTAAATGATGCAACAATTCCTGTTCAAGATAATTCTTATGTTTTTGGTTTATCTCCTTTAAATGAAGCTGAACAGGTGGCTATTCGTGCATATAGTAAAGGATATCATCGTGCTTTAATTATTGCGCCAGAAAATGAGTGGGGAAATGAAGTAACCAAAGCGTTTACCAGCCAATGGCAGAAAAAGGGAGGAAAGGTTGTTGATGTATTTGCATATGGTACTCAGGATGATTTGAATAAAAAAATGAAGGATTTTCTTCATGTGACTGAAGGCCAGCAGCGAGAAAAAAAGCTAAAGGAGTTATTGGGATATAATATTGAACCAGTGATTAATCGCCGACAGGATTTTGACATGATTTTCCTTCTGGCTTATCCTTCCAAAGCACGGCAAATCATGCCTTTGCTAAAATATTATTTTGCTGCAAATGTACCAATTTTCGCTACTTCAACAGTTTATGGGGGGAGCGCTAATCCTTTAAAGGATAAAGATTTGGATGGCATTATTTTTTGTGATATTCCGTGGGTATTTTCTCATCAAATGGGCTCACGTAATTGGCCAGAGCAGTTTAATAGCTATAACCGCTTGTATTCTTTGGGAAAAGATAGTTATACCTTGGCTACTCAATTGAACCACTTACTTCTTTTTCCCGCTGACCGCTCAATTTCTGGTGATGGCATTTTATATCTTAAGTCCTCACAACAAGTTGCTCGTGTTTTAGAGTGGGGACAATTTAGAGAAGGCTTAGCGCATTCATTAGGTGAGACGGCATAAGTGATCACACAAAAAAAGGGTAAAATAGCAGAAGAAAAAGCTTGTGCCTATTTATTAGCTCAAGGGCTTAAACTAGTTACGCAAAACTATCATTGCCGGGTAGGTGAAATTGATTTAATAATGCGAGATGCTAA
>CAZTYT010000092.1:4274-8418 GCA_964618245.1 uncultured Legionella sp.
TTCGCTCAAGACAATCTGCAGGTTTTGGCGGAGGATTAGCTAGTGTTACCTATAGCAAACGCCAAAAAATATTAAAATCAGCTGCATATTATTTAATGGCAAACCAACAATATAGCCAATTGGCTGCGCGCTTCGATGTAATTAGTATTGATGGAAAATTGGCATCGATTAGTTGGGTAAAAGATGCCTTTGGTATGGATTATTAGGTATTGTAAGTGTACAGGGCATGCTTTTTTATATTAAATAAAAAATTACCGTTATTGTAAATGAAGTTATTAATCCAGTCGGTTGTTTCTAGTGAGGCATCGATCAGGAGCTTTCATCATAGCTAGTAACGACGGTATTGGATCTCTGTGAACGTTTACTAAATAATTAAGGTTAAAAAAATGGTTCAAATGGAAGAAAGAGTAAGGCATCTTTTTGGCATTCATATTGAAACCAAAATTGCGCTTGCTGATGCTTTATCTGATACTATAGCCAAAGCAGGTCAACGCTTAGTGAATTGCCTCTTGGGCGATGGAAAAATATTTATTTGCGGTAATGGAGGATCCGGGGCTAATTGCACGCATTTTGCAAGTGCAATGTTTAATCATTTTGAAGTGGAAAGACCTTCTTTACCAGTATTTAATTTAAGCGCAGACTCAACTAGCATAAGCTCTTTTGCTAATGAACATCATTATAGCCAGGTTTTTGCCCGGCAAATTCAGGCGTTGGGCCAAGAGCAAGATGTTTTGCTTTTGTTAACCACCTCCGGTAACTCTGACAGTATGCTACACGCTTTGCAGGCCGCAAATGAACGAGGCATGGACACGATCGCTTTAAGTGGGCGTGATGGAGGAGTCTTGGCTAACCATTTAGGCCCTGAAGATATTGAATTGCGAGTTTCCTCCGATAGTTCGGCACGAATAAGAGAAATGCATTTGTTCATCTTGCATTGTTTTTGTGATTTAATTGATCAATCGTTGTTTGGTCAAGTTTTAGGATAGTAAAAATGCGCTCCCAATATAAATCAATAGTTTTCATCTTATTATCAATATTACTCAGCGGTTGTGTTGCAGCAGTAGTTACTGGCGCTGCCGTGGGAATGGTTTATGATCGGCGTGGAGTAATTACCATGGAGGCTGATGCGCGTCTGTTTCATATTATCCATACCAGGTTGGTTACTGATCACAGACTTCGCGATTCACGAATTTTAGTCACCAGTTTTAATCGGGTAGTCTTATTAGTGGGGCAAACGCCAACAGCCTCTTTGCGGGTTTTAGCGGAAAAAATTGCTCAAGAAGCTCCGGGTGTACAAAGAGTTTATAATGAGGTTTCTGTCGGCTTTCCCATTCCCTTGACACAACGAACCAAAGATAGTTGGATTACCAGCCAGGTTCGCAGTAGCATGTTAGCAAGAAGAGGGCTTGAATCAGGCTCTATACGTATTGTGACTGAAAATGGTGCAGTGTATTTGATGGGGATAGTAAATGATCAACAGGCTGCTCTAGCTGTTGATGTAGCGCGTCGCGTAAATGGCGTTCGTAAAGTCGTTAAAATTTTCCAGTATATTCATTAACATGTTTAAACAAGGATGTTTTAGATTATTTTTGGCTTTGTCTTTGATACACCTGATAGGGTGTACTAGTGGTTTATGGACAGGTGCGAATTTGATTTATGATCGCCATGACGTTTATAAAAAATTAGATGATTATCGTTTATATGTTAAGGTAAATAATGCCCTATCCATTGACGATTTGTTTAAAAATCCCAATGCTTCACTCGATATTGCCGTTTTTAATGGCGACATTTTAATAGCAGGCCATTTACCTACACTTGAAATGCAAGAAGAGTTGCAACATCGCTTAAATACAGTAAAGGGATACAGGCGTTTATTTGATGAAGTACAAGTGCACGAGATGCCGTCGCGTGCAATACAAGATAGCTGGATCACTACAAAAATTCGTAGTCAAATATTTGCGGATGCATCCATTGATCCTAATGCTTTTAAAATAATTACTTCCGATGGAGTAGTTTACTTAATGGGGGATGTACGTCCGGAAGAGGCTGCTAAAGTAGTGACTATTGCCAGACGGACAGAAGGTGTGGTGCATGTAGTCAAAGTTCTAAAATATTTAGTGTATGAAAAATAAATAGTCGTATCTCATCCTGAGTCCAATAATAGACTCAGGATATTCGGGTATTAATGAAAATGACCTCTGTCCGGACGAGTGCGAACTTTTTTGAGCTTAAATGCTCTAAGCATCCCTGTTGAAGTAGAATTCTCTTCTTCATCTAATTGGTGGTTCTGATTACACGGATGAGATCGCCAATGTTTGCGATATTCTAGGTGGTGTTTATTGTGCTTGTGACGGAGGCCATCACTATAACGGGTTGACATTTTTTGTTGCAGGCTGGCTGCGGTGTGTTGAGTTTTCTCAGGCATATTATTTCCTTTGGCGAGTTACGAACACTACTTATTGTCCATTAAGAATAATAAGCTCCACACTTGAATTATAGACATAAAAATTAAATAGTATAAAAAATATACAAATATAATTGTTGTGACTTATTTGAGATAAACGCTTTTGTGATATAATGACCCTTCGTCCTTTATTTTGTATCTTTTTGATTCAAAATGAAAAAAATTGACGCATCCCTCAAAAAAGAATACAATCACACCTACCTTATCCCCATACGGTATGTGCTTATGCCTCGTAAGAGTGACCCTCCTTTAAAGCATAAGGATCTCGTTTTTCTCTTAGCCGTTGCTGTTCATATTAATGCTAAATCAAAGGTTCTTGCCCAAGAACTGGATACAAATCGCCATATTTATTACGCTTACTCAGTTGTCGATTCATTAAATTCTTCCTATAGCATGTTCAAGTATTTTTTTGATGCCTTTATTGGTGGAAGCCCAGATCACATGCATCAAGTCCTGTTAACTCCAGAAGCTATCACCGGTATTATTGCAGAAACTTTCTTTTTAATGGGTTTTTCACTTTTGGCTACCCATTTTGATAAAAAAGATGCAGAAGGTTATAAAAAAAATCTTGTCAAAGCATGGCCCTATGTTCGGGATATCATCAAGGGATTAAAAAATGCATTTAAAGGGTGGCGCATTGTTGTTATTACCTTGAGGTTATTTGATCTTGGCAATATTAATTTTTTAACAGTTCCGCTTGGCTTATTTTTAGGGGTAGTGGGTGCTGCAAATCGTTGTTTGTTACGATCGCTTAGAGATAAGCGCAAGAAAATGGCGGATAAAAATAAAGATTTATTTTTTATTTTAGCAGAACTTGATTCGTTAACCCCTGAAAAATTAACAGCTATTTTTGAAAAACAAGGTCCTATTCAATATCAAACAGATAGAGAGCGTTATTTAGGTTTCTTTTGCTCTGCACTAGGTGGGATTATTGAGGGGCCCTATTTATACATGGGGGTTCTTTCTCTTAGTGCTTTTTCTTCACCTGTATTAATTTTAATGACAGCATTATGTCTTGCTTATACCTTGGCAGGAGTGATTGTTCGGTTTTATGAAGAATATGAGTTTCAATTAAAACTGATGGTGAGCCAGACTAAATGCCGTTTGGTTATTCACACCAAACAAATACAAACAGTGCATGCGCAGTTGTTATTATTGAAAGAAAAAATTAATAAAACAGCTGATGAGTTAGGCATGATCCAAATTCTACAAAAGGAGCTTGGTGAATTAATCGGTCGATTTGAAGTAGATCACCAATTATTAAAACGCCAGCGAAATTATAGCCTCTTATCGGTTATTTTATTAGGAATAAAAAATAGTTTGTACGCTTATAGTGCTACATCCAGTGTTTTATTCCTTATCGGGGTTATTTTAACATTGAGTAATGTAGCTGTTCCTGCCATTATTATTTTAATAACGGTGTGCTCTAATCTGGTTTTTCTCACGGGTTTTATAACCTATGCTTTATTTGAACATCAAAAGCATGCAAAAGATTTGGCTCAATGTGGAGAAGGGGCTTTCCAAGAGCTTAAGTCTCTGAAAAAGCAACTGGAAAATGGTTCAAATAATGTTACTTTAATGACAACAAATGCATTGAACGAATCATTAAAAAATGGCTTAACTGTCGCTTCTGCTCCTGCCCACTCTTTTCAGGATTGGTTTGAAGTTTTCCGCTCCTTT
>CAZTYT010000093.1:0-8396 GCA_964618245.1 uncultured Legionella sp.
CGATCCCCTTTGCACCGTTTGGTTGATATTAAAAATGTCGGCAATTTGGCAGCATTTCTGGTAAGCGATGCCGCTATGGATATGACAGGACAAGTCTATTATGTAGACTCAGGTTATTCCATTATGGGTTAAGGAGCAAGTCAATCGACATGCCACAACAGCTATTTTCAGCATTTACTTAAGAAACAAAGAGTTAGATCCAATCAAGCTTTCTCATTATGACTGTTAGTGAAAGATTTAACCTGCTAATCTAGGAATAAAGATCATATTATGGAATAATTATTAACCAACTTCGATAATATTAATCTACTTATATGAAAATAAAAGCAATTACTTTAATAATCTCTATTTTTTTTCCTATGGCTTTATTCGCAGCTAATACTGCAACTTGTCCTTTAGAAAACGGAATCAATGTTCATACCTCAAAGCGAATTTTAAATATTTGTAAACACGGTACTGTAATTAAGACCTTTAAAGTAGCTCTCGGATATAAAGGCGTTGGTAAAAAACGTATGGGTGATAATAAAACCCCAGTGGGCTTATATGGATTAGCTTATCCAAGAAAATCCAATCAATTTAAAGTCTTTATACCAATACTCTATCCGACTACAAAACAATTAGCGGCAGGATATACAGGGAGAGATGTAGGAATCCATGGACCAACTCAGTCCTCTCGTTTTTTTAGTTGGCTAAACAACTTACCCTACTCAACACGTGGATGCATTGCGGTGGGCAAAAATAACCATATCGAGTATGTGGCTAATTGGGTTAAAGCAAATCCAGGAACTAAGGTTTTAATTATTTAAACTAAGCCACCTTAAAAGCTATAGACCATTGCAATAAATGCTCTATCTATTTTTGTAACTTATTTCCGAGAGCATAAATCGCCTAAACTAGCTTGCTGGATATAAGTTGCGGTATGTTTGTCCGCATAATTTTTATAACCTTTATAACAACGTCGAGCAATTAAATTAATAAGAGGATCGGAAACCCCGTTCAAAAATGCATATTGGGTATTATCAAAACAATGATGGGCTTTATGGTGTTTTTTGGAGAGTAATACGTAGTTGTTTTGCAACCATAAGACTAACCTGTTTTTTTCAGTCGCATTATGGCACCAGTAATGGGATAACTCTGCAATTGATGAAAAAATACCAAACGCGACTAATCCTGTATTAGTGGGAACGCTTAAGCGAACTTTTAATTGAACGCCCAATAAAAAAAGCAAATAGATTAATAACCAGAATTTAGTTCCAGACTCATCAAAATAGACTTTTAAAGGATTTCTTCTTTGATAAACATATTTTGCGTGATGTAGGTGAAATGCAGCAACATAAGGCCCAACTATGGAGGTATAATGAGTATTATTATCCATATACATATGAACTAGCCCATTAATAAAATCGGTCGTTACATAAGCCAGGAGCAATGCGGAAACCAAATAAAGAAAAGGGGTCGATTTGTAAGTATGCACTAAATTAAATAATGTGATTCCTTGTAATATAACAATCAAAAAAGATACAAGAATTTCAAACCGTTGATAGCTTCCATGCTCTAAATATTTTTGAATAGCTTGAGTAAATTCATTAACTTTCCGATCCAGATTATTTTTACTATTAAACATCCATTATATCCTTGTTGATTTTTAGGCTCTAGCATCAAACCAAAAGCTTAAAATAACATTTTTATTCATTAAACCTAAAATTTTCATGGTGATAATGTTTTCCCTTGTTTTCCTAACTTTTCCCCTAAATGAATTACATTCATTAATTCCCTACTCCCAATTTCTTTGCGGGTAGGTTTTATATCATAGTTATTTCGCATGCGTTGTATTTCATCTTCATTAAAAATATCAGAAAAAGAAGAATGATTAATATCACTTAATTTATCCCTAAGTGAAACTGCTAATTTATAGTTAACTTTTCTGTTAACAGCCCGTTTGTCTTTATCAAACCAAAAACCATGACGATAATTGGGTATTATCAAAACAATGATGGGCTTTATGGTGTTTTTTGGAGAGTAATACGTAGTTGTTTTGCAACCATAAGACTAACCTGTTTTTTTCAGTCGCATTATGGCACCAGTAATGGGATAACTCTGCAATTGATGAAAAAATACCAAACGCGACTAATCCTGTATTAGTGGGAACGCTTAAGCGAACTTTTAATTGAACGCCCAATAAAAAAAGCAAATAGATTAATAACCAGAATTTAGTTCCAGACTCATCAAAATAGACTTTTAAAGGATTTCTTCTTTGATAAACATATTTTGCGTGATGTAGGTGAAATGCAGCAACATAAGGCCCAACTATGGAGGTATAATGAGTATTATTATCCATATACATATGAACTAGCCCATTAATAAAATCGGTCGTTACATAAGCCAGGAGCAATGCGGAAACCAAATAAAGAAAAGGGGTCGATTTGTAAGTATGCACTAAATTAAATAATGTGATTCCTTGTAATATAACAATCAAAAAAGATACAAGAATTTCAAACCGTTGATAGCTTCCATGCTCTAAATATTTTTGAATAGCTTGAGTAAATTCATTAACTTTCCGATCCAGATTATTTTTACTATTAAACATCCATTATATCCTTGTTGATTTTTAGGCTCTAGCATCAAACCAAAAGCTTAAAATAACATTTTTATTCATTAAACCTAAAATTTTCATGGTGATAATGTTTTCCCTTGTTTTCCTAACTTTTCCCCTAAATGAATTACATTCATTAATTCCCTACTCCCAATTTCTTTGCGGGTAGGTTTTATATCATAGTTATTTCGCATGCGTTGTATTTCATCTTCATTAAAAATATCAGAAAAAGAAGAATGATTAATATCACTTAATTTATCCCTAAGTGAAACTGCTAATTTATAGTTAACTTTTCTGTTAACAGCCCGTTTGTCTTTATCAAACCAAAAACCATGACGATAATTAATTTCATTGCTCGAGTCTTTATATGTTTCTATACGACAAATATATTTATCCAAGTATTTGATCAATTTCGCACGTTGATAACGCTCCATTTCATCTTCAGAAAAATTTTTATGATCTTTTAACATCTGTTCAAATTGATCAAGACGGCTACTTTTAAAGAACCATCGTCCCGTATAACCTTCTGCTAAAATATTGTAATAAAACTCAGGATTAACAATTGGAATTTCCAAATTGATGTTATCTTCAGCGATTTGGAGAGTTCTTGTTTTGAAGACATTAAGCGTTTCTTTCCATGCATGATTTTCTTTAATTTCTTTTCGAAGCAATGGATTTTTCGATTCGTACTCTTTAATAAATTTAAATAATTCATTTAATTCGGTAATATCGTTCGTCCTTCTCACAAGATAAAATAAAAATTCTACCACCTGCTTTGGCTGAGGTGGTTTGTTCTTATTATCAAGAACTTTTCTTGCATAAACATATTCTTCTATTAATCTTTTTTTAGTATCTGGAACAGGTAGGATAATATCCTTATATTTTTCAAGCTCCGCTACTATTTCATCCATGTTTTTTTTATTGTCTGTAATATGTCCAAACTCTTGCCATCCTAATCCCTGCTTAACCATATAAGAAAAACGCGTTGTTTCATAACTTTTTCTTTCCTGCATTTTTTCATCAGAATTTAAAAATGAAAGATTAAAATCAATTGGAGTAACACTGACTTTATTATCAGTCGTTACATCAATTAGATAATTATTCACTTTTATGTCTTCATGTGAAACATTTTTTTGATGAAGAAATTGGAGAGCTTTTGCAATATGATAAATAACTGCGAGTTTCTGCTCCTCCGTAAATTGACAGGTGTATACATATTCATTGAGCGTTAATCCCTTTTGGTATGTCTCCAGGACATAAGTCATACGGTCATTTTTTCCTCGAAAAATAAGCGCCCCAAGGTGCTCTAAGATCGGCGCTTCTCGTCCTTCATTAAAGCCAATCATCATTTTCAAAGCATATAAATTACCACTTTCATCCTCTGCTAATTTTACTTTTCCTTCGCCTCCGTGACCTAAATAATAATATCTCGATGGACAAACTAATTTACTTTCGCCCTTTTCATTTTCAAAATAAATAAAAGTATGCTTAAGTCCTTTATGGTTTTTTTTAGATATCTTAAAGCCTGATGCGAGCTGTTGTTCCTTTTTTTTATCAGCTAAGATTGCATTGGCAATATCCCATTCTTTTCTGCTAGCTATTTTGGGCATGGAAAACTCTTTTTTATCAAAATGAGTAATTATACACCAAACAGGATCGCAAATGGAATTGTTAAATAAAAATTGAGTACTTTTTCTTAATTTATGTCTTTTCCTATTAATTACATCATGGCTTTATCGTATTATTTTGGCGAACAAAGTAGTAGCACATGGAAATAATTCAATTGTGCATTAATAATAAAAAGGAGAAATAATACATGGCAAAAATTCTTTGCGCTCTTTATGAAGATCCTGTGGATGGTTACCCCACGTCTTATGCACGTGACGATATCCCAAAGCTAGATCGTTACCCTGATGGTCAAACTTTACCAACGCCCAAAGCTATTGATTTTAAGCCAGGTGAGCTTTTAGGAAGTGTTTCAGGAGAACTTGGTTTACGAAAATTTCTCGAAGATCGAGGCCACACCTTTATAGTCACTGCCGATAAAGACGGTTCAAGTTCTGTTTTTTGAAAAAGAATTACCAGATGCAGATATTGTTATTTCACAGCCGTTTTGGCCTGCTTATCTAACAGAAGAACGAATTGCCAAAGCAAAAAAATTAAAATTGGCAATTACAGCAGGAATTGGATCCGATCACGTTGATTTACAAGCCGCGATTGATAATGGGATTACGGTTGCTGAAGTGACTTACTGCAATAGTAATAGTGTTGCTGAACATAATGTGATGGCGATTTTGGCTTTGGTTCGTAATTATATTCCATCCTATCAATGGGTCATTAAAGAGGGATGGAACATTGCTGATTGTGTTTCAAGAGCCTATGATATTGAAGGCATGACAGTAGGTATAGTTGGTTCTGGACGCATTGGTTTAGGTACGTTGAAACGATTAAAACCTTTTGATGTAAAATTACATTATACCGATCGGCACCGCTTACCCGAAAATATTGAGACAGAACTTGGACTGACATATCACACCAATGTTGAATCCCTTGTTCCCATCTGTGACGTCGTTTCACTAAGTTGTCCGTTACATCCCGAAACAGAGCATTTATTTAATGACAAACTCATCGGAAAAATGAAACGAGGTGCCTACCTCGTTAACACAGCGCGAGGTAAAATCTGTGATCGTGATGCAATTGTCAGAGCGCTGGAAAGTGGTCAACTAGCAGGTTATGCAGGCGATGTCTGGTTCCCACAGCCGGCACCCAAAGATCACCCTTGGCGAACAATGCCACATCATGGCATGACACCGCATGTATCTGGCACAACGCTCTCAGCTCAGGCACGTTATGCTGCAGGTGTGCGTGAAATATTGGAATGCTGGTTTGAAAATCGCTCCATTCGAAATGAATATCTAATTGTTAATAAAGGCAAACTTGCAGGTCCAGGTGCTTATTCTTACAGTGCAGGTAATACAACAGCTGGATCAGAAGAGGCAGAAAAATATAAATAATAGCTATTTGAGATAATCCCTGCATTAATAAACTTCATGTCTTGCGCATAAACTATCAGCGCAAGACATGAGTGAAAGATTATTTTTCTGATCAGCATATTAGTCTGTGTGAGGTAAGGGATTCATGTGATAGTTGAAATATCCCATTTTTAAGTCTGACTCAAAATCATCAGGCCAATTTGAACGATATAATTCATATCGTTTTTTTATATCACCTCTTTCTATGGTAATCCATACTTGGGTATCCACTATTTGCTTAGGAGCATAACTTGAACTATTTTCTACCTTTATCCTAAATTCATTACTAGAAAACCCATTTCGATATAAAATAGTTCTAAAATCCTCTTTGATTACATTCTCTTCACCATACATGATTTTTCCAAAAACGTGCACGTACAGTTAATTATAGTCTTTTTCACTCAGGATATCTTGATAACAGTTTTACAAAATACCTGCTTCCTAAGGATTTTAACCCTACATAAAAATGATAATGAAGCAAAAACTGCTTAGAATTTTTTATTTAAAAGAGACAGAAAAATACTTATTCGTGACTCATACTTAACTTCTAAAGACAATATCCGATCACATTTACTATAGAAAACCCAGACAATTTTAGGATAAGATTGTATTTCAACACATTAAAATCCTTGTTGCTCGCCTATTCAAAGATTTAGCTTAGACTAATTCCATTAAAATAATTAGGACTCGCAAGTTTAAAATGTAATAAGGATAGAAAATTGCAGAGAGTTTCCAAAAGCTATTTATTGTGTAATATTTTTTTATTGTGGCCTGTTTTTTCACAAGTCGCATTTTCCAATGAAGTTGATAACATTGATTTGCAAGTTGCTCAATATATTAATAAAAGCTGGGATTTATTAACACGAGCCAATTGGGTTCAATCCATTAAAGATCCAAAACTATCAATGAATTGATAGTTTATTTGCCTAAAGAATCAGGCGATTTTTGAAAAATACGACGTTAATACATTAAGCACTCGCACAGATAATAAAATTAAATACAGTTATGCTACTAACGAAATTGGATTTGGCTGGACAAATGGGGTTTATTTAGTTTTTCAAAGTTTTTTGAATACCTCGGTTTTTTAATTACTTGTGAGTTTTCGCAGTGAATTAACATTGGTTTTTAAGAAACTTATCGCCATTTGTCTGTGTGTTTCCATAAATTTTACTAACTTGCGACCTGCTTTAATTCCTGGTTTTTCAATTAACTTAACCAATATAGCACAAGTTAAAAATAATAAAATTAAAGCGTAAATATTATGCTGAAATATTCCTCCAGCCAGGGGCAATTGTTTAATACGTTCAAACAACCAGGTATGAAAAAGGTATACGGAATAGGTGAGCTCGGAAAGAAAGAGAATTGCCCCATTCGCAAGCTCAGCTAGTTTTTCTCGTAGAAGCCAAGCTGTTAAAAATAAAAGAAATGCCAGGCCTGCATAATGCGAGTGCCGCCAATTAGGCTGGATCGTATCAATCCAATGCCAGTGTTGTATAAACACCAACATCGTGAATGTCATTAGCATGGTTAAGTTAATCTGTTGATTTTCATATAGCCAAATAAATACGCCTAAAAATAAAAAAGGACCATAAATATTTAAATAACCTTGATTCCAGAAACCTTCTGCTGGGATAGCAGGAAAAAAAATGGAGAAGTAAGGTCATGGCAATTAAAAACCAGGGAAACATAACGCTGTAGGGGCCGATAAGTTTAAATTGGCGCATTAAAAACATAAAAAAATAAAATAAAACCTCTACACGTAAAGTCCATTCAACGCCATCCAAGGTTTGGGGCGCTTGAAAAAAGTCCCCTATTAATAGCAATTGCGGTATTAAAAAATGAAAATTAATGACGCTATGGTCTATGAGGATCATGAGGGAATATTGAAAAAGCACTGCAAAAATATACAAAGGGTATATGCGAAAAATTCGCTTGATACAAAACTCTAAAGGTAATTCATTCTGCAATATATGGATAATGACATAGCCTGAAACCAGAAAAAAAACTACAACGCCAGCCGCTCCGCCCATACAAAGTGGTAAAACCAATTTTATCAGGAACCGTAGGGATTCGTGAATTGAGTCGTCATTAGAAAATGCATATAAAATAGGGGAAAATTTATGGCCTATTAACACACTGGTGAATGCAAAAATCCTTAAAAAATCTAAAAACACTATCCGCTTCATGAGCTATTCCATTGAGCATAAGAAAAATTCTTCATCGCCTCTTAACCAGGCGAAAGGTAACACTATAAGATTTTTTCTATATTATCAATAAGGTTTTTTATTAAAAACCAGTTAAAGTCATTCCAAACATTTCTTCCATGAAACTTCTTAAGGAAAAGAATAAAATGATTGTAAGACCTATTAAATCTAACAGCATATTCACATGATTAATAAAGATAAACTGGATAAATTGGCCGCCTGGATGCTTAAACTTCATATTAGAGAAGCCGATCTTATTGAAAAATTTATAATCGGTAGCGGTAAAGGAGGCCAAAAATTACATAAGACCGCCTCCACGGTATACCTAAAGCACTTACCTTCAGGGTTAGAGATCAAATGCCAAGAATCTCGAAGCCGTGAAGACAATCGATATTTTGCAAGAATACGACTTTGCGAAAAACTCCACTCGATGACTAGTGATGAAAAAACCAGGGAACAACAACAAATCGAAAAAATAAAACGCCAAAAGAAAAGACGCTCACGGCGATCACAACAAAAGATTCTGGATAACAAATCAAAACAAGGCGAATTAAAAGCATTGAGAAA
>CAZTYT010000094.1:0-8374 GCA_964618245.1 uncultured Legionella sp.
GGTTATTAAAGAAAACCATTTCCCCTGAAGAAACGTTGACCGCCCCCAGACATAAAGTAACTTCTTTAGAATTAATCCTGTCAAAATCAATTACTTTTTCTAATGTTTCTTTAAGATGAGAGGTATCATAATAGCTTAATTTATCCGGCGTATCTTCAGTGAAATCGTTAGGGGGAATCGGGCGGGGTTTAAAAAAACCATCCAGACCAAACATAATAGAATGCATGGCTCCCATACGATTGTGAAAATGGCGAACAAAGTCAATGGAATTAAGATGAGCAATCTGATCGCTCCATAACGAAGGAACGATACTATTCCAAAATTCCATGAGCTTATCTAACTGTTTTTTACGTTCATTGCCAGCAATAATGGCGCAATTAATAGCGCCGATGGATACTCCAGCCAGGTAATTAGGTGTATAGCCACGCTCATGAATCGCCTGATAAGCGCCTACTTGATATGCCCCTAGCGCTCCTCCTCCTTGGAAAACACAGGCAACACGCTTATAAATTTGTCTTTCAGAAGTGCTTCGAGATGGTTTATTAATTAAGCCTAATGGGCGCTTTGAATTTTTTTTGCTAACCATTTCCTTGTTTCCCCTAATTCTTATATTACAAGTATATACCGTATAAAAAAAATTGCAGAAAACGATGTAATCTATTGAACCTTATGGTTTTTTTATTTAACTGATGGGTTTTTTTGAAACCAGGGCATTAGGAATGTTTAATGGATTTTGGAACAACCAAAGAATATTTCTCAGTATAGGGGGATTCTCGAGGTCGCTCCTTGACCCGACAAGTAGATTTGCAACAGCACAAACCTCAACTTTAGAGTATTGTCAGGCCTTTTCCCCTAGCCATCAGGCTAAGAGAAAAGGCCTGACTTACACGTTGAGAATAAGCATCGAGGCCGTTTTATAGTTTTATAAGGGAATATTGAAATCTCGATTTCTCAGCGAGGTTACATATGGCTGTGCTTTCTCAATAATTTTTAACAGCGGAGCATATTGTTTAGCAGCTAATTCGGGAGAATCATTAAGATTTTTTGCTTTTATAATATTATTTAGCTGTCCTGAAACATCATCAAATACATCGGATAATGGAAGTTCAGGTTTGACTTTGAGATTATTCAATAGTTCTCTGGCCAAATAGTAAGCGGCTGGGCGCTTGTTGAAACACAAGTCGGCACGTGTAGATACTTTAAAACTGCTTATGTAATTTTGCATTTCTTGAACGATAGTCGCTCTGATGAGGTCTTCAATAATTTCAAAAAGTGCAACATCGTGTTGGTGTGTAAACTGGAGAAAATCATTAAGACGATGATTTTCCTGCATCATTTCATATATCTTTGATAATGGAAGCTTAGGTTTGGCTGTAAGCATATTTAATATCGTTTGAGCAAACTTATGATTGAAAGGGCGCTCATTAAAACTTAAATTTGCTGGCAAATTATTTACATAATTTTGTATCGCGTTAGTAATATTAGTTCTTACAAGAACTTGGTGATAGTCGCTTGCTTCATAATCGCCAAATACACCATTGAAGTAGCCGTTAAACTCGGTATTTCCTGCCAAGACATGGCTTTGTGCGACTAAATGACGTGCCTCAGGAATGCGAAATCGGGAGATCTTTCCGTCATTGGTGTTTATTTCCTCGATAATTTCTTTACATGCTGCATTTAGCACATTTTCTTGTTTGGTTGAATCCTCTGCGTATGTATTGATAATATGAACATTTGCAACAGCTTTTCCAGTGAATTGGAAAAAGCCAGCCCCTACGTCACGTCTCTCGATTTTGAGAGTAGCTTCACGGTTCCTCCCTCGTTGTTCTTCATCACGTCTGATACGACGGCCAAGAACATCTAAATAATCTGACGTTGTGACATTAACGACAATGGCATTAATTTCAGGAGAAAGATGGTTTTCATAAAAATATTCACCAAATATTCCTTCCATGACTACTACAGAAGTAGGATTAATGGTTTCTTGGCCTTTGTATCGGTTAGTAATGAAAGAAAGGATATTTTTAACAATAGGATTCCCTTGATTTAACTGATTGATATGTTCGCTTAAAACATCAAAGTGCAGCATATTGGGAGTGTCAAAATTGGTATTATTACGGTATTCGGTAATATTCACACCTTCAGGGATCTCTTTGTAGTAATCATCCATGTTCAGCTTTTGTGCATCGATTCCTTTCTTTTTTAATTTCGTTAAAAGCCGATTTGTTATCTCAGATTTTCCAGTACCAGATTGTCCATTAATAATAACCAAAAGCATTTTTCTTCCCCTGTTTTTGACACATATTATACAGGGAGGTTCATATTGAACACAATAAAATAGATGGGAAAACAAAATTTATCAAAGAGTTGAATAATTATTCTTTTTGGTTAAATATTTTTGGCATAATAATTTCTTAATAAATAAGATATATAATTCCTTCAATTAAATTTTCGAGTAAATACAATGGTAGACACTTATTATCTCCAACAGATGGATTTTATTGATCGTTATTTGCGTGGTGAATTAAAAGAAGATGATGAAGCACGCCTGCAAGCAATAAATACTTTGGAAGAACAACAAACCATTTACTTTCTGGATGACTTTTTAGCGATTGAAGAAGTCAAGGCACTAGAAACTACACGTATTGGTTATAAACCGCTTAAAAATATTGAATATGATCATTCAATTTTTGCTCCAGGCGCTCCTCAATATCGACGATTAACCCGTTATCGGCTTATTCACGGTCCAGTTAACTTTTATCTGGAAAATCAATTTGCTGAAGCAACTACCATACCTGTTATTACTGCCTGTGCCCCTAATTTAATGGGAACCTCAGCGAGCGATTTAACAGAGTTTTCTCAAGGGAACGACTCTAATCGGGAATTAATTTCTGACATTTATGAAAAAGAATGCCAAAAATTAGCTGATTTTATTGTGGGCGCCGCGAAAAATGCAGGGCATGGCCGATTAGTGATGCCGGCTTTTGGAGTAGGGGTCTATGTTCGAAAGCTGAATAAAAAGTCACAAAAAGAAGCTCAAGAAATAATGTATAAAGCTTTTGCCGACGCAGCTTTTAAATATCAAATTCCAATTGACTGGATAGTCTGGACGCATAGTGATAAGCCTGAAGAAACCGCCCAATTGTTAGGAAGTTATTCCGATAATGGCTATATTCAGCCCGTAATTCATCAAGATATGTTGCTCTACGCAAAAGATCATCTTGATGAAAATGTCGTGATTTTAAATCCAGGCAGTGATCGCACGGTAGGAGGATTATACACTCATGAAAATCCAACCACACTCGAAGAGCAGATTGCCCAGAAGTCTGATTTGATTTTTTTGCACACCACCCTTAACCACTCCATGGTAACTCGTTTTCAACAGGAATTTAAACACAGAAAAGAACAGTTAAAGCAAAATGAAAATGCTCAAGATAATGATAATCAATTGGTTCATGACAAAGATAAATTTGTAAAATACGCAGAAAAAATTAAAACTGTTCTGGAAATAAAAAAAGCCCCTTATATTTTTGTTGATAAAAACAGTTATATTATTTCATTTCGCAGCAAAGTAAGTGCACAAAAATTTGCTGGGTTATTAACAGAAAATGGTATTACTGAGCATAATGGCAAAACAAAATTTATTCATAAATATAAAAATGATTACTTTTTAATTCGTTTAACCCCGGACGAGCTAGAGCAAATCCCTTCGCTCATTAAAGAAAAACAGGAGCATGGGCGGAAGAAAGATACCTTTTTTTCTCCTCACAATAAAAATTGTCTTCGTGAAGCACAAAGAAAACGTGTTAAAGATCAGATTGAGATTTTAGAAAAAGAAAAAAAGCATTTTTGGGCTTTAAAAAGTAGAAAAACACTTAAAATTAATGCATTAAAAAGCTTATTGGAAGATACAACTTATTCTTCTTCTCATGCCCTGGTAAATTCAATAGTGGGAAGATATCCTGCAGTTAAAAAAGGCCTGTTTAGTCATCGTACTGCCGATCTTTTACAATTAATAAGCAGGAATAAGCCTCTTCCAGAAGAGCTGGAAAAAAATTCTGAAATCAGCCCAAATAGTCCGAAATAATTTGAGCGACCAGGGTGGGATCATCCATATGAACATGGTGACCACCCGCTATCTCATAAATGCTTAGATTTTTGATCGCGTTTGCTCTTTCTTTGAAAATGGGTGCAGGATAGGGCACCCCTTGTTGAGCACGAATGAGGCAAACAGGCGTCTCAAGAGCATTATACATTTGCTGTAATTCATCCTCATGTGGAAGTGTTGAGCTGACACACCGCAAGCGTTTATCAAAGGTCCAATGCCATCCTTTACTGCTCAGAACCATTCCTCGAGTAGCCAATGCCTGGGCTGCCTGGAAGCTAATATTCCCTATACGCATGCGATCGCGAATTGCCGTATCTAAATCAGGAAATAGTGTTCGAGATTGCTGAGCATAAGTTGAAAACACTTCAATATCGCGATGTAAATAGCTCATGCTGTTCTCAATAAAATTGATTGTTGGGCCAAGGATATCAAGAAAAACCATTTTCTTTACTTGCATAGGCTTGGCAATTGCAATGATTGTAGCAAGCAAAGAGCCAAGTGAATGGGCGATAATGTTAAAATTCGTCCAATTCAGTTCTTTAATCAGTTGTAACACGAGATAAGCGTCATTTTTCCAGTGAGGAATAACCCCGGCAGGGTAATGGCTAGAAAGACCATTACCAGGCAAGTCAATTGCAATTAATTGTTTGTTGGGTAACAGAGGAGCTAATAAGTCAAAGCTGGCTGCATTATCCATTTTGCCATGCAAGCATATTATGCGATGCTCTTGTTCAGGATTCCAAATTTTAAAGGCTATGGTTATACCTTGAATAGTAACTTTTTTTTCTAAAAAATCAGCCATTAATCTAATAATTTCCCTGGGTAGCTCTGCTGAGATAATAGGCTTTTTTCTGGGAGGCAATAATTTGAATCCTCTGTTTTTTGCAGAAAAGCGGCCAGCTCTTGCACGAGATTGTAAATATCGCGATCCGCAGAAATATGATTGATATTAGTTGTAATAATTATATTGTGGCATTTTAACCAGACCATTAAGGCACTAAAACCAAGTGTTCCGCCACTATGCCACCAGCTTTCTTCTCTGAATGTAGCATAGTCGTGCACAATCCCTAGCCCATAACCAATAGGCGCTCCATTTTTGGGTAAAACTCCATCGACCAGTGTCATTAACTCTTCTCTTTGCTGCTCTGGTAATAGAGCATCATTGAAGAGCAAATTTTTTAGCCAAATTGCCATGTCATGAGAAGTTGAAACAATTGCTCCAGCTGTATTTGCCCAAGATGAATTAGTATCAGTAATGTCTTTGGGTTCATCTGGAAAAAAGTTGCGTTCAGAATAGCCATGAGCCATTTTACGCATAATCTGATCAGTGTATAGGCTGGGCAAATAATGAGTATTGGCTAAGTGTAATTGCGAGAGTATTCTTGCTTTGATTTCATCATCAACTGGATGTCTGCTGACTATTTCTATAATGAGTCCCAAGAGAACATAGTTGGTATTAGAATAAAACCATCCTGTTCCTGGCTCAAAATTCAATGGTTTATTAGTCACTAAATTAATTAACTCATAAGTTGCCCATTGCTTTTTAAAATCAAAGTTCTTATCTGCATAATACAATTCTTCCAGAACATCCGTATAATTTGGGATGCCGCTGGTATGATTAAGTAATTGTTTAATAGTAATGTTTTTCCAAGCCTCAGAAATATCACTAATATAATTGCCAATTGGGTCTTCAATCGATAGTTTTCTCTCCGCCTCCAGTTGCAAGATAATAGCCGCAATGAATGATTTCGTTTCACTTCCTACTTGAAATAGATGATTAGGAGCCACTGGTGTGGAGCCATTGAGAGTTGTAGTACCACTTACAGAATCATGAAAGAAATCTTCATTCATGCAATGCAGCGTGAGTTCAATGCCTGGGATATTATATTTTTGCCTGTTAGTCTCAATAATTTGTTGGATTTGGTTAATAGGAGCAGCGCAATTTGCAAAAACACAATAGACGGAATAGTGCAATAATGATTCAAATTGATTATATGGTGTTATTTTGTTATCATACCAACATCTAAATTTATTGTATAAAATTCGGATTTAAAATGCCTCAACAACCGTTTTCTAATAATATAACCAACTTCAAATTATTCATTTTATTTTCTTCAGCTAAAAAGAATGAATTATCCGTGGATGATATTACTGAGTTTAATCTCTTGCTAGAAAAAAAGAGAGGACAAAACATTACTTGATTTAATTACTGATAATCCTCAACAAGATTTTTTAGATCAACTTTATGAGAAATTTGCTACAAAACTTGAAAAGATGAGCCCTGTAGAGTGGGCAGTAGCCTGTTTTCAACCATTGGCAGAAATAAGAAAACTGGCAGAATCCTCGCGTAAGCTTGAGCATTTTGCCTTCTGGCGTGCACTTCATACTAACCAATATGAGGCAATGGAGTTTTTATATTCAAAAGTCACTCCAAGAATACAATCTCTAATTAATGATAGTACTGCCAAAGCAGCTATAGAAAGTAATAATATTAAGATCATCGATTATTTGCTTGAACATCAGGAGATAACAACTTACCAGAATGGGTTTTATAATGTATTGGGCTGGGCTCTTGTTGAAGAAAAAATTGATTTGGTTCAATATCTTATGCAAAAAAATCGTTCGGAAACAGACCTAAATAAAAAACTTGATGATGCTCTAATGCTAAAGGCTTGTGAAGATGCTGCCTCGATAGGGAATGTCGATATATTAAAGCTTTTTATCGAGATAAATGAGACTCCTGAAGCACGGAAAGCTGCTTTGTGTATGGCTACCAGAGCAGACTATTTGCCATCTATTCAATATATTGAAAGCCTATTCTTAGCCTTAGAGGAAAAATCAACCGTGTTTGAGCAGGCTTTTGAGCATGTTAATTCTCTTGAAATAGCAAAATATTTTTTATCTCAGGTAAAGATAAGTTCAAGGGCTGTAGCAAAAGCTTTGAATAAGCAGTACCTTTCGGAAGATTTATTTAGTTATCTTTTTGAACTGCCCGAATTTCAACCAGCTCAAGAGAAACTTGATTCATTTTTATTAACGGCGATGACTTATCCAAAGTTAAACTTCTTTGCCTATTTATGTACAAAAACTTCGCCACCTAAAGCACCTGACCAGGCTTCTATGGATGCATGCTTAAAAAAAGCGGTGTCAGAAAAAAAATGGGAAGCCGTAAAATATCTGTTGCAAGCCTCGTCTGCTAATAAGCCTACTAAAAATTGCATTGAGTCAGTTGTAAGTGAAATTTCCAAAAATTTACCGGAGTCAGAACAAGCTTTTAATCAATTAATTGCTTTAACTCAAGAAAATAAACCAGAAAGCCTTTCCTGGGAGAGAGCTTGGAATATTGTTTTACGAAAGCAACAATGGCAGTATGCATTGGCTCTTGTTAAATCACTTAATAAATTTGATATTGCTTATTATGAACTGAAGGAAATAGTGCAATACAATCAAATGGAGTTATTTAAAACTATCTATAAATTAATGCCTGAGCAAGTAGGTAGAAACAAAATCATTGATGCACAAAAACTTGCAGTTAAAACACCTGGAGTATCGCAGCAGTTTAAGGTTTGGTTAGCAAACGCATTACATCCTGAATCTTATAATAAATTAGTAGCTAAAGAAGAGGAGAAATTAGGAAAGGTGAGGGCGCTACTTAATGATTATACTAAAGGTGACTCATTAATAGGGCGATTTTTTACAGGTCATTGGAGTCGTCATCATACTCAAACTATTGCGCAATTAGTCAAAGAAATCGATGAGAACCCATCTATTTCTTTGAAAGAAGTAATGGATAAGCTGCATGCAATCCGACTTGTTAACCAGCAAGGCTCTTTAGCAAAGAGAGTTCAATACATAATGGATAGGCTTAATGTGGATATGGAATTTGAAAGCTTGCCCAATCAACCTTGATTAAATAGGTGCTCCTTCAACGCTAAAAATGCTCCAGGGGAAGGGCTGTTGATTCACAAACAGTGCGTAGAATAAAGCTGGAATGGACGCTGCTTACCCCGGGAATGCAGGTTAGTTTACCCAACAGAAAGGATTGGTAGGCCGCCAAATCTGCTACGACTACTTTAAGCAGGTAATCTGCTGATTGTCCGGTGATTAAATAGCATTGAATAACCTCGGGCAATAAACGAACCGTTTCTTCAAAGTTATTCATGATTTCCGGTTGATGATTATTCAATCCTACCGAAACAAGTACTGTTAAATCCAAACCAATCTTTTTAGGATTAAGTAAGGCCACTTGTTTTTGAATATACCCTT
>CAZTYT010000095.1:0-8317 GCA_964618245.1 uncultured Legionella sp.
CAATGTCATCTGGGGAAAAGATTTAACTAAGCTCTCTAATCAGAGTATTTTTCGCAATTGATTTATAGTAATGGCCTACCACACTGCTTAAAATAGAATCTTGAGAAATAAATTCCGCTAACTGTTGTTGAGCCACTGGAAAAGAATCATAGGTAGTGGTAATCATTGAAAAATGGCCATTTGCCCGAGTAAGCAGGTTTGCTTCATTAAATAAAATATGAATTGGGATATATGCATTAATAAAGTGCGCCAAAATTAAATCTTGGCTATGCGGTGGTAAATATTTATTCGCATTGGCAGCACTACATTCAATGGTAACTAGCGGCAATGCTTCTTTTGCCCGTTTGAGCATCTCACTAGATACGTCAATGCCAGTGAATTCTGCTAAAGGCATAATTTTTTGCAATTTTTGCAAAAAGGAACCGTCACCAACCCCCAGATCGAGAACTTTATAATGGGGTTTGAGGCCCAAATAAAATTTCCGCATCTGTTCGATGGCAATTTCATGACTTTTACTAATTGCGCCAAAGCGATTCGCTGTAGCAGGGTTTTCAGCAATTTCGTTATACATGGCCTTCAAGGACATGCAAAATTCCAATTTTAAATGATTTCGTTAAGTATATCCTTAAATGAGGGGGATTTGCGACTAGTCAATGATGAAAAAATATTGGTTTTTTGCTTGTAATTCCTTATCGGAGTGGTATAGAGTTCGCTCGTGCATTTTGTACCCTCTTTTATAACTCAATCCAGGTTAAATTATGTCTAAAATATTAGTTACTGGCGCAACTGGCTTTGTCGGAAAGCGTTTGGTTCCTAAATTAACGGCGGCTGGCCATGAAGTTCGTTGTGCCGTCGCACGTCGGGTTAATGGACTGGATGCAGAACAAGTCATAGTAAAAAGGTTGGAAAATGATCCAGATTGGAGTGAAGCATTAGCCGGAATAGACGTGGTTATTCATCTGGCGGCCAGAGTCCATGTGATGAAAGAAGAATCGAACTCAGTTTTGGATGACTATTGCAAAATAAATAGTATTGCCACCAAAAATTTGGCACAACAAGCAGGACAACATCAGGTGAAGCGTTTTGTTTTTTTAAGTTCTATTAAAGTCAATGGAGAATATACTTTACAGAACATGCCTTTTACAGAGGAAAGTCTGGCACAGCCTGAAGATCCTTATGGACAAAGCAAGTTATATGCGGAACAATATTTACAGGAAATTAGTCAGCGTACTGGCTTGGAAGTTGTTATTATTAGACCGCCTCTGGTATATGGCCCTGAAGTAAAAGCCAATTTCTTAAAAATGTTGGATTTGGTAGGAAAAGGATTGCCTTTGCCTTTTGCCAAAGTGGATAATCGTAGAAGTTTTGTATATGTGGAAAATTTAATTTCTGCTTTGTGCGCAGTGGTTCATCATCCTGCTGCTGCAAATCAAACCTATTTAATTGCTGATGATGGTTCTTTATCTTTGACTCAACTAATTCAAATGATAGGTCAAGAAATGAATGTCAAAGTTCGAATGCTTCCTATTTCCTCACGTTCTATAGGATTTTTATTGGCATTATTGGGTAAGAAAAATTTAAATTTACGCTTGTTTGGCTCGTTAGAGGTAAACAATAGTAAGATAAAAAAGCAATTGGATTGGGTTCCTCCATTTAGTATGAGAGAGGGATTAAGAGAAACGATAAAATGGTATCAATGTGAACGTAGCAATTAGTCTTACTTTTTTATTATTATCGCTTATCATGACTAAAGTATTTTGTTTTTTAGCTCAAGATACACGGTTGATGGATAGGCCAAACAATCGCTCCATGCATTCCAAACCTACAGTTAGAGGGGGAGGGCTTGTTTTTATTGGGTTAGCTTTTTTCTCATTACCCATTCTTGGTTATGTTACCCAGACTTCTTTAGTTAAATTGGCTCCATTCGCTTTAGGCATATTGCTGGTCAGCGGTGTGAGTTTTTTAGATGATCTTTTTCATTTGTCAGTGAAGCCACGTTTTTTAGTCCAATGTCTGGCTGCTTTATTAGTAGTTTTATCCATAAGACCACAACAGTTGGATTTGGGAATTTTTACATTAAGTGATCCATTTATACTGATTCCGTTTATTTTCTTGTTAACACTTTGGGCCATTAATCATTTTAACTTCATGGATGGTCTGGATGGCTTTTGTGCGTCACAGGCAGTTTTCTTGTTTGCTGCTTATGCCATACTATTTGCAATGTCTGGTGATGTCTTATATCAGCAGTTTTGCCTGGTTCTTATTTCTTGTCTTCTTGGTTTCTTGGCCTTTAATTTTCCCCCAGCTAAACTATTCATGGGAGATATTGGCAGTGCCACTTTGGGATTTATTAGCCTGGCTTTAGCTTTAATTGCCCAACAAAAATGGGGAATACCTATTTTATATTGGTTTATGCTTAATGGGCTTTTTCTTTTTGATTCAACCTGTACTTTAATTCGGCGGATGATCAAAAAGGAAAAATGGTCAGCACCGCATAGAAAGCACGCTTACCAGCGATTGCGACAATCTGGGGTGCCGGTGTCTATTATTTTATTAGGCCAGCTATTAATAAATATGTGTTTTTTCATTTTGGTTTTATTGTTTAATGCGCGTATCTGTAATTCTTTTTTTATAATTTTACTGCAGCTTGGATTGGTTTTTACAATTTACGGTTTAATTGAAAAAATTTTTCCAATGTTTAAAACCGACTTTACTTATTGAATTTATTTGAAATTTTTTGATTTTTTATTTTAAAATAAAAATAAAATAAAAAATTCTTAATACTTCGTTAATAATCAGGGTGTAAAATTACATCCGTACAATTATTATTGTTGTTTTTTTAGTCATCATGTGGTTGCTGAAAACAAACCATGGAAGCGTTCTATGGAGAAACTGGCAGCTGCTTTGTTAGGGAGATTTGTTATGTTAATTTTAACTCGTCGCATAGGCGAAACATTAATCATCGGTGATGATGTGAATATCACTGTATTAGGGGTAAAAGGTAACCAGGTTCGTTTGGGTATCAATGCGCCAAAAGATGTATCTGTGCACCGTGAAGAAATTTATTTACGCATTCAGCAAGAAAAACAATCAGATGATTCTGAAACAACAGTATAAATCGATTTCCTCGCAGTCATCCAGTTCCGAGCACTTAAAAATGCTCGGGACGAACCATTCTCACTAGCATTTACAGAGCCCCTTGTAGCGACGTATCTCCCGAGGAAAGCATATGCTTTATGCCTCGTTCATCTTCCAGTATTAATTGCCCTAACTGATTAATGCCACAGGCTTTACCAGTTAATACTTTTGCAGATTGAGTAAGCTGAATTTTTTTACCTAGTAAATAATCTGCTTGTTCCCATTCCTCCATAAATGCATTTAAGTCGTATTCCATAAATTTACCCAGGTATAATTCAAGACTACTTATTATTTCAGCAATTATAAGGTTCCTATCAAAATACTGATGGGTAATTTCGTATAAAGAACACCATGGCTTATCGGGAAGAGGGTGCTTGACTGTGTCAGTGTTGACATTTAACCCAATGCCAATAATAACTTGTGCATTGCTATTTGATTCTGCTTGGATCTCGATTAGGCTACCGCATAGTTTTTTATCTTTCCAATAAATGTCATTAGGCCATTTAATTTTAATATCTGGGGAATGGTAAAATTTTTGCAAGGCTGACAAGGTTGCTAGACTGGTTACTAAACTTAATCCTGAGAGCTTGGTGATATCGTAATTGAGTTGCCAGCGACTTGAGCAGTAAATATTTTCACCGAAAGGGGAATGCCACTGTCGGCCAAACCGTCCTCGGCCTTGGGTTTGAATTTCGGCACAGCAAATAGCAATGGCAGAGCGATGTGCCAAGTCTTTAAGATAACGGTTCGTTGAGTCAATTGAAGTAAATAGATGGAATTCAAAGGAGTTAACCAGTTTTTTTTCAAGGATTAATTGGCTAATTAGCTGTTCGTTGAGCAGTATAAGGGGGTTGGCCAATTGATATCCATGTTGAGGAATACTTTGAATAGGTACTCCAATTTCAATAAGCTGATTTATTTGCTTCCATATGGCTGAACGAGTAATACCGAGTGCTTTACCTAGTTCTGACCCACTATGACAATAGCCATCTCCCAATAATTTGAGCAGATGGATCTGGGAGGGTGAGAGATTAATCATGCTAAAATTTTAACGCGTTTTGATTGGATTGAACTTGAATAATACCATGTCTAATCTCACGTACGGTTGGGTGATAACATAGCGCGCCACAGCAAGCTATATGAGGCATAAAAGAACGTAATTGCCAAGTCATATTATTGACAGGATCATTCACTAATTGTTTGGTGGGCATTAATGTTGGTACATTAAAATCTTTGGTAGGGTAAGATAGACCTAGTCCACATGCTTTAATAAAAGCCTCTTTTTGTGACCATATATGGAAAAAGGTAGCAGGTTGCAGTGCTGGAGGAACTTTTAGAAATTCCTCATATTCCTGAGGTGAAAAGGAGTGCTGAGCAAGTTCTTTGTAGTCACGGGATGAGAATTTTTCAATATCTACTCCCATAGGGAATCCTTTACCAATGGCTAAAATGGCCAAATCGCCGGTATGGCTTAAGTTAAACTGTAACCGTGATGAGTTAACGACCTTCGGTTTACCATAATAGTTATAAGAAAATTCAAGCCGAGCAGGACTTGTATTAAGATAACGAGCCAAAATAATTCTTAAAGTTGCTCGAGCAGTCGAAAAGCGTCGTTTATGTTGACTAAAATAAAATCGATTGGCGCGAGCGAGCTCCTCTTCATTTAATATTTTTTCAGCGTTAGCTAAGTCTTCAGTTAATGAAAATTGCCAAAGATCAATGCGAGCTTCATTTAAAATGCAATTGTCCGTATCTAAAGCAGTAAATCCTGAGATGATCATATTATTGTTGAATCTGGCATCAATTAGGGGTTATAGGTTATCATATACCATGATATTTAAATTTACCAAAGAGTATTGAATGACCCGACAATTTTTGGATTTTGAACAGCCCATTGAAGAGTTAAATCAGAAAATTGAAGCGCTTCGGATGGTCGGCAACGATAATGAAGTGAATTTGAGTGAAGAAATCGCTCGTTTGGAAGTAAAATGCGCTGAATTAACCGCCCAGGTTTTCTCTAATTTAGAACCATGGCAAATTGCGCAAATGGCAAGACATCCACTTCGACCCCAGACTACGGATTATATTGAGCGTATTTTTACTGATTTTCAAGAGTTACATGGCGATCGTAGCCAGTCTTCTGCACCAGCAATTATTGGGGGGTTGGCACGTTTAAATGGTGAACCGGTTATGGTGTTGGGGCATCAAAAAGGAAAGCGTACTAAAGAAAAAGTTTATCGAAACTTTGGGATGGCACGCCCTGAAGAGTATAGAAAAGCATTGCGCCTAATGAATTTGGCGGAAAAATTTAAATTACCAGTAGTTACTTTTATTGATACGGCTGGTGCTTATCCTGGAATTGGGGCAGAAGAGCGTAATCAATCAGAGGCAATTGCGCGCAATTTGTTTGTCATGTCACGTTTGCAAACACCAATTATTTGCATTGTAACAGGTGAGGCCGGTTCTGGCGGTGCTTTAGCGATTGGAGTAGGTGATCGGGTGTTGATGCTGCAATTTAGCATTTATTCTGTTATTTCGCCTGAAGGATGTGCGTCTATTCTCTGGAAAGATGCTGCCAAGGCACAAGAAGCAGCCCAGGCTATGCGAATCACTGCTGATAAAATTTATGAAAACCAATTAGTAGATGGCGTAATCCCTGAGCCTTTAGGGGGAGCACATCGCGATATGGATGAGATGGCGGCACGTTTGAAAGAAATTTTGGTTAATGAACTCCGCACTTTGCAGAAAATTCCGGTAGATAAATTAATTGAAATGAGATACCAGAAATTTATGCATATGGGTGCAATTGATTAAGCAAACATATCGGGGTATGTAAATTATTAAAATTAAACAATAAAATTGTCGTTGTGAACAAAGTGAAGCAATCCAGTACAGATTGCTAACAAAGTATCGTTTTAGATTGTTTCACTTCGTTTGCAACGACGAAATTTACAGGCTTCATGTACGATTACCATACATCATTTTATGACTCACAGTACTTACCAATTATTAACTTCACAATGGATTACCCAATTTAAGCAGTTCAATAGGCTAATCGTAGGGTTTAGCGGTGGTCTTGACTCCACTGTATTATTACATGCCTTAGCTGCTGTGCCCGAATTATTTCCCAAACTAGTTGCTGTGCATGTTAATCATGGGATTAGTCCACAAGCCTTTTCCTGGCAAACTCATTGTGAACAGTTTGGGCGTACTTTTGGAATCTCTTTTATTGCTCGAACAGTTGAGTTTGATCGTACAGCTAACCTTGAAGAGCGGGCAAGAATAGCACGTTATGCGGTTTTTTCTTCTTTGCTAACTGAAAATGATTGTTTAATCCTGGGGCATCATCAGGATGATCAGGCTGAAACAGTACTTTTACAATTATTTAGGGGAAGCGGTATTGATGGACTAGCAGCAATGAGTGAATTGGGTAGTTTTGATTGCGCAGCGCTAGCCCGACCATTCTTAAATCATACACGTATGGAATTAGAGCGATATGCTGCCTTGCATCAGCTTACTTGGATTGAAGACGAAAGCAATGTCGATATTCATTATTCGCGTAATTATCTTCGCCAAAATATTGTACCCTTATTAGTGGCAAAATGGCCTGGCTTAATAAAAAATATTGCAAGGACCGCGGGTCATTGTCAACAAGCTCAACATAATCTGGATGATTTGGCCTTCAGCGATTGTCCAGATTTGCTTCATAGCAAAAATAAATTAAACATTGATAAACTCCAGCGCTTGCCTACAGAACGTCTTACGAATGTTTTACGGGTATGGATACGGAAAAATCATCAGAGATTACCAACAACCACCACTTTTTTGCGGTTAATTCATGAAATGATTTTTGCACGCACAGATGCAATCCCTGAAGTTCAATGGGGTGATAATGTAGTGCGGCGTTATCAGAATTATTTATATTTAAGTAAAAAAAATGAATCTTTCTCTTTTCCATGCATCGAATGGTTAAATTTTCCTCATTGCCTGGATATACCAGCAACGAACATGAGTTTATCAGCAATTCAAGCAAATCAAGGTTTATTTATCCCTGAAGGTGCAAAACTTTGGATCCGATTTCGGCAAGGTGGGGAAAAATTTTTTTGGCATGGTCAAACCAAACAATTAAAGAAATTATTTCAACAATGGGCGATTCCACCCTGGTGTCGTGATCAGGTGCCATTGTTGTATGTGAATGAGCAATTGGCAATGGTTGTAGGATATGCTGTAAGTGATCGATTTTTTGTTAAAACCCTCCAGCCAGCTTGGCAAGTCACCGTAAATTTTTAAGCCTTTCTTGGTATCATATAAGGTCAGTTTGATTGACAATTGCCCATGCCAGATGATAGATTACTGCCGAATAATCTTTCAGTTGTTTAAGAGAGCTAAAAATGGCTTATGACCTGGTTAAAAAAATTTTATCCCAAGCAGAAAAATTAGGCGCTAAGCCTGAAAATTTATCTGACCTCAACAGTTTATTACAAAGCGAGGCAAAAGGGTATTTTGCTTTTTTTTGGGGATTAACCGGTGGTTTGGGAGCTATACAATACAATGAAATACAACCTTATTTGCTGATTGAAGAGGGTATTTTTAAGGGAATTAAAGATGCTGATAAAATCAAAGAACGGGCTGAAGCATGGGGAACAGATAAAACTCAGGAAAATGCCTATAAGGCGGCAATTTGTCATGCTTTAATTGCAGTTTATGAAGAGGACCTGCAAAAAAGAAAAGTTGCTTATAAAACAGTGGAAGCGCTTTGTAATGCTTATTTGCCAGATGAAGAACTAGAAAAGCAATGTAAACGTTTATGCACAGCTATCTCTAACGCAAATGATTTTCATCCTACCCCTATAATTATTTGGTCTTGGGAATGGACGAAAAATGAAAATATAGCGGATAAAGATACGGTCTGTGATTTTGAAAAAAAACGCCAAAAGAGCATATTATCCAATGGGATGACCATTACTGCTGCCCATTATTTATTAGGCTTATCTAAAGAGGATGGTTTAAATTCTGAGGCTATCAATCAGGCTTTAAGAGTATGTAGAGAAGAATTTAGACGTACTACTGGTTTATCTCGTTCTCAGCTGCTGGAAATTCAGGAATATAAAAATTTTGAACAAGCAACAAAAGTACTTGACGATTACAATAAATTTGTAAATTTTAAACTAGATGAAAC
>CAZTYT010000096.1:0-8263 GCA_964618245.1 uncultured Legionella sp.
TAACACTGAAGATGTGACGCAGTGGGTGCAGTTACTTTATCACGGGTCTTTGATTAATCCTCAATACCGTGAACATATTCTGGCAGAGCTACAAACAGTTGTTTCTATGAAAACAGGTAAGCCAATCCCCACTGTATCTGAAGATGAGCCAGCTGGTTTTGGATTAGGTGTTGGGCTTTATTATGATAAGGCATTACGAGAAAAATTTTGGATTTATAAAGGTAGTACTTTGGGATTTAGAGTGATGTATTTTTGGCAGCCATGTAATAATGTAACAACTGTTGTTGCTTTAAATAGTAAGGCAGGGGAGGGTAACCCCGACTCACAATTAGGAGATGAAATTCTTAAGGCTAATCTAAATTTATACCAGGCAGTGATTAAGCATTATCCAGAATTAAAATGTGTTAGTTAATTAAGAAAATATTTTCTTAATTAAAATGGAACAAAATCAAAATTCATAAGGAGAGTAAGAATGAAGTTTTATTATTGCCGATCAGCTTGTTCATTAGCGGTGCGTATTATTCTTAATGAATTAAATTTTCAATATCAAGAAATTGAAGTGGATTTAAAAGCCAAAAAGACTACTACTGGTGAAGATTATTATGCGATTAACCCGAAGGGGGCAGTCCCTGCAATTGTTCTGGATAATGGGGATTTACTGACTGAAAATCAGGTAATTTTGCAGTATTTGGCAGACGTATCAAAAGCGCATGAGGTTTTAGCACCTGTTGGTGATCTGAAACGTTATCATACGCTTGAATGGCTAAATTACATTGCTACAGAGTTGCATAAATCCATTGGTATATTTTTTAATCCAGCAATAAACGAGGAGATGAAAAAAACGATATATCTGCCCCTGATTAATACTAAATTAGTATATGTTGATCAACGTTTGGCAAAACATCGCTATTTGATGGGAAGTGATTTCAGCCTCCCTGATGCTTACTTGTTTGTAATTATGCGTTGGGCTTATCACTTTAAAATAGATTTATCAATATACCCTTATATTGAAGCTTTTATGCAACGCATGGCAACCCGCCCTTCAGTTACAAACGCTTTGGCACAAGAAAATTTACAATGATTGGGCTTATAAGCTTTTTTGAATATGTAAATATAAAAAATTCAATCGACACTTCAGTTTAAAGAATAATGCGTTTAGTGTAGGGAAAAATTTTTTGCTTACCAAGTGGACTATCAATCCAATTCAAGTGTGATTCATAAGCTAGGATAAAAGCTCGTCGTTGCGAGCTTTTATCCTGGTTATCATTAAAATCGATAAGCTATTCGGGCGGTAACTGAATATAAGAAAGGATAATAGGTATCTGCTGGGCTTAGCTGGGATTCCCCAAATCCTGCAGTGTAATTCCCTACTAACTCTCCCATAAGGTGTTCGTTAAAATTATAATTTGCTCCCACACTAAAGGTTGGTGTAGCACGCCAGTCATCAATAATAATATCCTGACGATACAGGCTTGCAACCCCAGCAGCAGAATAAATCCGAAAATTACTATGAGGTAATACAAGCATAATCTTACCCATTAAATTGATACTTTCTGTCTTTGTGGTTAAGGTAAGCAGGCCATCATAAGTAAAGCTAAACAAGCTCATCTGATTAAAATAAATTGTCGAAGTGGGGTAATGCATATAATTAGCTTCAACAGCAAAGTAGGGGGAAAATTCATATCCCACCAAAGCTCCCCAGGTAGCTCCGCCTTCTTCGACGTCTACAGGGGTAGAAAGCATTAGTGCCATATTTTGATTTTCTGTAGCTGGTACTAACCCTTGCCAGGTAGTCGCACCATATCCACCTATAACCCCAACATAAAAAGGATGATTAGTGACTGCCTGTGTTGCTGCTTGGCAAGATAAAGTGGTGGTGAATAAAAAAACACCTAGTGGCAATTTCGTTTTTTGACAAATCACAATAAAACTCTTCCTATGTCAATTTTAAAAAAGAAAAGTTGGGTTTGAACCCAACTTTTCTTCAATTTAATTATTGGCAGGCTTTTCGATTAGAACTGCAAATTCTTCCACGCGAATCTACGCCACCATTGCGGTAGCAATTCCAGTTATCTATACAATCTTGAGGGCTAGTGTATTTTTGATATTCACATGCTTTTTTCAAGGTACCAAAAACGCTGATCATACGAGCGTATAGTACATTCATATCTTGGCACATCATTGAAGGTAAACCAGAAGAAGTACAATAACAAGGAGCTACTGTTTTAAATGAAGCGCAAAAATTGGGACTATCGGTTGGAACAGCATTAGAGCATGAAAATGCAGCTAGGCTAAAAAAATACATCAACACAGCAAGAAATCTTCGCATCATTTGAATACCTTAGTTGAGTAGAAATGAGCGGTTAATTTACCAGAAAATAAATGAAGCTGCAAAAAGTAATATGAAGTCAATAAAGGGAGAAAATTAAACTTTAAACAAGTTGATAATTTGTAGTAACTTCTTTTTTTTCAATGAGTAATGAATCCATTATTTGTATTACTTCCTGTGTTATTTTCTCCCGAAACTCAGGCACAAGATTAGCGGAAATCACAAAATGATGTGTTTTGCAGTTACTATCATAGAAAAAGCAAGCTTCAAAGACATAATCGATAGCTAGTAAATCTTCTTGATAGGCTTTAATTGGTAATTCTTTTAAACCAAACAAGTGTGTTTGCGAGTTGGAGTCGTGAATAAAATTACTGATGACATTTAAATTAATGATGAAATGTTTTTTTCGATTAAAAAGTATCAATCGGGCAAGACTGTGTTGTAAAATTTTACGATAAACTGACGATATTTTTAAAAATCTGCTACTAACTGAAGTTAGTATATTAATAAGGAAGTTTTGCATTTTTTTACGCTTGGTTTTTAAAGTGCTTATCGCACTTAATTTAATTAGATTAGAGCAATGTTGATAATTGCTGGTTTCAATAGTTGATTGGCGAATATTTTTTGCAAGCTCAATTAAAGTAGTATTTTCTTGCCAAGGTATTTTTATCGGATCTACTCTTAAAAAACATCCTATGGATTGATCATACATGGGATCATCCCGCGTCGATCTCACAATATTCATTATTGTGTACGGGGTTTCATTTTGATATTTGTCACAGCAGTTGCGTATTGCAAGTGCAAGGATAGCACATAAACCATTATTGATGCTGATGTGTTGATGTTCACAATAATATTTTAAATTATTGATAGCGGTTTTAGGAATCTGGGTATAAGTTGAATAAGGTATTTTTTTAGCTTTCATATTAGGAATAATTAAATGCTGCGGAAAAGAGATGAAAGATGCGTCTTGAAAATACTCTTCCCAGAATTGAATACTGGTATCCAAGGACGTTTCAATTGCCTGGTGTTCAGTAAAAATATATTTCTTGAAGTGCGTATCAACCTCCATTGCGCTATGCGTTTGCTCATTGTTATAGAGCATATAAAATTGCGATAAATCAATCATTAAAATATCAATGGATGCATAATCCGCTACGATATGGGGTATGCTAACTTGCAGTTCAAATTCGTCGTTCTTCAAGGAAAAGAGTTCAGCCCTAATAAGTGGTAATTTTTTAGGCCAACGTTGAAATTGGCTGAGAAAATATATCGATTTTTCCAGTTCTTTTTCCATTTCCTGTTGAGATAATAGAGCAATATTTTTTTCGAAAAGTTTGAAAGGCTGTTTTGTCCCCACTTGTTGTTCAGGTTGCCATTGAGTAAAGCTATAGCGTAGTACCTCGTGACGGTTGATTACAGCTTGAAATGCAAATTCAAGTGCCGCATGATTGAGTTTACCTTGAAAGCGCTTGCGAGCAGTTATATTTATTTTGTTGACTCTGGGTTCAAAGGTATTGGCGATCCACATGACAAATTGAAAGTCACTTAATGGAATTTTGGTGTGTATAGTATTCTGCAAATCATTAAATTTTTGTTTTTTGACTGTTTTTGTTTTTTTGATAATCGGTATAAGGTTCGCAATACAAGCAGCTTGATAAAAATCCTGTAAAGAAATATTTTTTTTCAATTTATGGTTAATTTTGGATACTAATCTGGTAGCCGATAAAGAATGGCCACCTAACTCAAAAAAATTATCATTTATTCCGATTAAATCAATGCCTAGTTCTTCAGCCCACATTTTTGCAAGGCGTTTTTCCATTAATGTTTCAGGTGCCTGGTAAACTTGGCTGGATTCCAGATGGGGGTGAGGTAAAGCGCTTTTATCCAGTTTTCCATTAGGCGTTAGAGGTAAAGCTTCTATTTGGATAAATGCTGTTGGAATCATGTAATCAGGCATTTTATTTTGGAGGAATTGACGTATTTCATTGGCATTCAAGCTTATGTTTGCATCCACTAAAATGTAGTAAGCAATTAATCGTTGCTCTTCTAAAACATCCTTTTGAGTAACAACGGCCACATTTTTTATCTGCGGATGAGCCGCTAGACACTTCTCAATTTCGCCAGGTTCAACACGAAAACCACGTATTTTAACTTGATCATCTATTCTTCCCAGATATTCCACCACACCATCGGCTCTTTGAAGACATAGGTCACCCGTTTTATACCAACGTTGATTTGCTGATGAGCTAAAATGTTGTTGAATAAATTTTTCCCGGGTTAATTCTGCTTGATTTAAATACCCACGAGCCAGGCATACTCCCCCTATGAGTAACTCACCTGCTTTTTCAGCAGGAGCTGGCTGTTGGTTTTCATCGAGAATAACATAGGAGGTGTGAGGCCTTGCTTTGCCAATTGGCACGTTAAGTGGGAGGCAATCGCAGTTGTTTCGATCTACACGATAAGCTGAAGTCGCTACAGTAGTTTCAGTGGGGCCATATTCATTAAACAAAGTATGAGTAGGGTAGGCTTCAAGCCATGCTTTACATTCTGCTGCTGCTAAATTTTCTCCACCCAGGATGATCGAGTTGAGACAGGGCAATGCAATAAAGTTATTTTTGGTTTCTTGCAAAAGAACTTTAAAATAGCTGGGGGTGAGTTTTATTAAGTTAATTTGGGTCGTAGCTAGGTATTGTAGGTATTGCTTAATATTTTTTTTGGTCTCATCTTTACAAATAACAATGGTTAATCCCAATATTAACGGAACCAGAGAAGTAGATACTGCCATATCAAAAATAGGATTAGCTGAAAAATCTATTCGTTGTTGCGGTTGGCAATGATTGTATTTTGCAAACCAATTTGCATAGTGAATAACTGCCCCATGCTCAATTAATACTCCCTTTGGTGCTCCAGTAGAGCCTGAGGTGTAAATGATATAAGCTAGGTTTTGAGTATTTAATGGTAATGCAGGGTTAGAGGTGCTTTGCTTATTAATGAGTTCCTGGTTCATGTCAGGTAACACCAGTTTGCCCTGATATTGGGAAAATTTGTTGTGAAAAGCAGATTGGGTAATTAAAATAGGCGCTTTGCTATCATTGAGCAGGAATAAAAGCCGTTCTTTGGGTTGGTAAACATCAAGCGGTAAATAAGCAGCGCCAGTTTTTAAAATAGCGAGGATTCCAATCAGGAAATCTAAGGAACGTGGCATAGCTAATGCAATAGGGCTATCTGCACTGGCCCCCAGTTCGAGTAAGTAATGCGCTAGTTGGTTTACTTTGCTATTAAGCGCATTGTAACTTATAGTTTTTTTGCCATATATTACGGCAACATCATTAGGATGCTCATTTGCATACTTTTCAAATAAGTTCACAGTTGTGTTGTTGATATCCATATTCTGATATCCATAATTATTATTTTTAGATCTTTGGTAGAATACGATCTAGCCATTTAGGCAAATACCAATTCCATGTCTTAAAAAGTGCCATAGTTGCCGGCACTAAAAAGCTTCGGATTAAAAAAGCATCCATAAAAATAGCAACAGCAATGCCTAATCCAAAAGCCTTAACCATCAACACATCAGCCACCAAAAATGAACCACAAATAACAATTACAATCAATGCCGCACTTGTAATAATCCGACTGCTTTTTTCAATTCCAAAAACAATACTATTATTATTATCTTTGGTTGAATCATGAGCCTCTTTGATCCTGGATAGTAAAAACACTTCATAGTCCATGGAAAAACCAAATAAGGCGCAGAAAATAATTACTAACAAGCTAATATCAAGCATATTTTGTGCATCAAAATTAAGAATATTAGCCAAATAACCGTCTTGAAATACCAACACCAGTGCACCATAAGAGGCACAAAGGCTTAATAAATTCATTAAGATAGCTTTCAATGGTAAGAAAAGTGATCTTAATAATATTAAAAGTATAAGATACGAAAACAGGATTATCCATAAAATAGCGTAAGGAAGATTACGGTAGATACTATGCAACACATCAATATTAGCCACCGCAGGACCAGTTAATTTTATATGTAGTCCATGAACTGATTTTAGTTCACGTAGCTCTATGACAAGCTTTTTAGTCTCAGGCGAATTCATAGGGTATTTGCTTATTATGTTAAGTACCGTCATGTATTTTTGAGTGGTTGTGTTTAAAAGCTGTTTGATGTGAGCATCCTCTAAACCTCTATCGGTATGGTATAACTGATAGTATTGAGTTTTTGTTAAGTGAGAATCACTACTAATGATGCCATTAATTTTTTTAATGCGTGGGTTATCTTTTAATTTTTCAACCAAATTATAAAGCTTGTTTAAACTGGTTTTGGATAAAATGGGGTTAGGTGATGAGTTGACTACCAGTTCAATAGGATAGAGTTCCTGAATATTAAATTTTTCGGCATAAGTATCATAAAAAGTCCTATTAGGTGAACTTTCTGGAAAAATTCGATAATCTGAAATGCCAAATTTCACTGATAAAATTGGATAGCCTAGAGTCAGTAGAAAAATAAGAATAGTGATGAAGAAAAAATAAGGACGACGTACTACTTTTTCAGCTATCCAGCGCCAAGAGCTACTGTTATTGAGTTTATTTTTACGGAAAAGATGAATAGAAAATCGATTAATTCTGGTTTTTAAAACCGCTAAAATTGCCGGTAAAAGCATAATTGAAATAAGTACTGCAAAAAAGACAGCAACCAGACCTCCTACTGCTACTGAAAATAGAATATTAACGGGAAACAGGAATAGGGCGCTCAGACTAACAAAAACTGCCAGGCCACTAAAAAAAATCGCTTTTCCTGCACTTTCCTGCGTTGCTGCAATTGCTTCGTTGCTACTTAGGCCATTATTTAATTCATCACGAAAGCGGCTAATGAAGAATAAGGAATAGTCTAAGCACAAGCAAAGCCCTAATAATAAAGCAATGTTAATCGTAAAAACTGAAAGCGTAAAATAATGTCCCAATAAATAAAGAGAGTTGAGTATAATTAAAGCACATCCACCACCTAATAAAATCGGAAGAGTGGCAGCAATCACCGAACCAAAGACCAAAATTAATGTAATAATAGCAACAGGCGCTCCAATTAAATCTGCTTTATAAAGGTCAATCTGCGTCTGTCGGGTTACATGAGCAACAAACTGTGGCTCGCCACCTATTTCCATAGTCATTTGTGCTGGCTGTTTTATGGCATGCCGGAATTTTTTTAATAAATTATCACTAATTGGTTTTTGGGTTTTGAGGATGACTACTACATAGGCTGTATGTTTATCTTTGGATATTTGATGGCCTTTATAAGGCAAAAGAATTTCGTGTTTGATGGGGAAGTCCTTCAACTCTTCCAATGATTTTTTTATTTTGGTAAGGAAAGCCTCATCAGTAGCTAGTAATTTGGAGCTATGATAAAGAATAATAAAATTATTACTATCAATATAACCGAGCTGTTTGTTCAGATAGTTTTTAGTTTTAGAGCTCTCAGCATGTTCATCCAAGAATCCTGTTGTTTTAAATGGCTCCATAATTTGAGGCAATAAAGGAATGCATCCTAAAATAATAAAGAGCCAAATAATAATAACGGGCCAACGAAATTTATTGATCAACTTTCCGATTTGGTAAAAAACCATATATTATTCTCATTCTTATTAAAATTTGAACCAAAAAAATGATGACTCTTTAAACATATTAGTATAAATTAAGCATTATTGTGTGATTTTGGGTGTTAAAAAGGATATTTGTGCATCGTTATGAGGATTTGATAAGCATATTCCAGGTTTGTTTTGGCGCGGAGTATAACACTAGACTGGTCAAAGGCGATGAAGAGCCTATTTATTTACCGGCTAATAATGAACAACCTTATCATGCTATTTATTTTGCCCATGGTTTTTTTAGTAGTGCTTTGCATGAGTGTGCTCATTGGTTGATTGCTGG
>CAZTYT010000097.1:0-8255 GCA_964618245.1 uncultured Legionella sp.
TTATTTCATCCGTTATATTGCAGCAATTGCTCTATCTTATGTAGGTGTATGGATGCTCAATGCTGGTTATGATCAGGCCATTAGCTTCATTCAAGAACAAAATACGAGTACAGCCAACTGGGGAGTAAATGATATGCCTTCTGGTACAGGGGGGTATTCCGATTGGGCTGGGGTTTATGCATTTTTCTTCTCTATTTTGGCCTATACAACCATGTACCTTCTTCTGGTGCAGAAATCCTTTACTTTGATTTCCTATTTACCAGATAAGATATTGCGTTGGATAGGGGGTGCGCCTGAAAGTTTAGGCCAAGAATCTGCTCAATGGGCTGGAGAGGTTCAACAACAGCAAAAAGAAGGCATTGAGAAGACCCAGGGTGCCCAAGGGCAAATGGACAAACAGCTTGGTGGTTATGGTATGAAAGCTGTCAACAAAATTAGAGGCGCTGGCGGTCAAGGAGGAGGTAGTGGCAACGTGGAAGCGACTGGTGAGTCCACTCCAAGTAATGGGGATAATAATTCACCTGGTGTAGGCAGCAGCAGTAATAGTTCTTCCTCTTCGACAGCTACGGAAGGAGCGGAAGTAATTACTAAAACGGGCGCATAATATTAGAGTTTAATATTTTGAACCTTATAGAGGGCAATTTGTGATTATAACGGATGAAATAAGCTACCAAGTTGATAAGACAATCTATCGTGGCTTTGTTGCCTATCCTGAAGTAGCAGTATCTCGTCCCGCAATTTTAATTGCCCCGGATTGGGGAGGGCGGGGCGAAGATGCTTGTAATAAAGCACGGCAACTTGCTGAATTAGGATATGTCGGGTTTGCATTGGATATGTACGGTCAAGCCCGTGTAGTAGAGGATAAAACTGAAAAACGTGCATTAATGACACCATTAATGGATGATCGCTTAAAATTGATGCAAATAATAAAAGCTGCTTTTGATACGGTAGCTGCATTACCCCAAGTTAATAAAGAAAAGGTTGCCGCCATTGGCTATTGTTTTGGAGGGCTTTGTGTATTGGATCTAGCCCGGATGGGTGCAGCGGTTAAAGGAGTAGTTAGTTTTCATGGAGTACTAAAAGCCCCCCAGCATACTCGCAATGCACCTATTAAAGCCAAGGTACTGGTTCTGCACGGTTATGATGACCCTTTAGTAAAACCAGAGCAAGTAGAACTGTTCGCACAGGAAATGACTGCTCGTCAAGTGGATTGGCAAATACATCTTTATGGGTTGACAGCACATTCTTTTACTAATCCATTAGCAAATGATGATGAAATGGGGCTGCATTATAATCCTGTTGCTGATAAGCGTTCATGGCAAACCACTTTAGCATTTTTAGAGGAAATACTCTAAAGATTAAGACTTAACGAGTGAATTCTTTGATTACGTTTTCACATTAAGGTTATCTACTTAGGTGATTGGTTTTTTTTAGCGCCTAACCACGGTTGATCATAGCGATAATCAATTCTGGCTTGAGCTAATGAGGAACCTTCTTGAATGGCTGATGTAATATTTTGCTCAGTTAATTTGATGTTTTTAGCTTTAGCCAGGATATCTGAGAGTAAGTTTTTAGGAATAACCAAGACCCCATTATCATCAGCAAAAATAATATCTCCGGGCTCGATAGTCACTCCATTAATAAGAAGCGGCTTTTGCTCTTCTACTTTATGAATACGATTTTTTCCCGAACGCATGTAGGTGCCTGAGCAAAAAAGAGGATAGTTTGCTTTGCGAATAAAGTCTATATCACGTACAGCCCCATGCACTATCGTACCTGCAACATTCTTGTGTAAGGCCATTTGGGTAAGAATAGCTCCCCAGGCTGTACAATCAATCTGCCCATTATTATCAATGACTATCACCGAATGTTCAGGAACAGCATCAATATAATTCGCAGCATTTTGAAAGGTAGAGCTTTTCTTTTTATTAGGAGCGTATTTTACAGTAAATGCAGGGCCGATTACTTTCATTCCTGGCGCAAGAGGTTTAATATGCAGTAACGCACCTTCTACTCCACATGCATCCAATGCATCAGAAATTTCTGTGGTATTAAATTCTTGTAATGATGTAAATAAAGTGCTCATTGTGGTCTCGGGTTGATGCTTAGGCGCGTGATACAGGTGAAGGCATTCCTCGATGATTGCCAGGGCCATCTCTTGGGTGCTGGCGTTGCCACCAAGATCATAAGTAATAAAACGCTTTTTATTTACGATCGTTTTTACTGCACTTTGAATTAATTGGGACTGTTCAATATAACCAAAATGATCCAATAATAAGCTAATGGTTAGAAACATAGCTGAGGGATTGGCTTTCCCTGGTTGTATTTGTGGCGCACTGCCATGAACGGGTTCAAAATAGCATTTTTTTCTGCCTATATTCGCACTGGGAGCAAGGCCTAATCCTCCCATGACTCCTGCTCCAACATCGGATAAAATATCACCAAACATGTTTTCGGCAACAATTACACCAAACTGCTCAGGACGTTTCACTAACCATAAGGCCACAGCATCTACATTTAAAATATCGGCTTGGATAGTGGGATATTTCTTTGCAATGCTTTCAAAAATTTCGCGGGCAAAGGCACTGCTTTGACGTAACACATTAGGTTTATCAGCAAAGCTTACTCGAGGCATTTGGTGTTTAATGGCATATTCAAAGGCAAATTCAAATAAGCGGGTTAATCCTTGGGCTGATTGTAGGCGAAGCGTACCGCATAGTTCATTAGTTGGGGTTTTCTCCCAGCGTGGATTTTCGCTAACTAAATCCTGTATTGTTTGGGGGAGAGGATGATAATCAAAGCCTGCATATAATCCCTCGGTATTTTCCCGTATCACACAAAAATTAAATGACGGACCTTCTTTTTTAATGGAAAAACAGGGGCGAACGTTTGCATAGAGATCCAGATTTTGCCTTAGTAGAATAAGTGGAGAAATATAAAGGTGGTTCACTGATGACAGTTCTTGCGCTAATTCTTCTTGGGCTTCGCGTTCGGGTTTGCTAGTGATAGCCCCAAGCAATACCGTATCGGATTCCTCAATGAGTTTCCAAGTGCGCTCGGGAATAGCTGTTCCTTCTTTTTGCCAAAAAGACCACCCAATATCGCCCATAGTTAAAATAACCGGAATCTCCAAGAGGTGAAAAACAGGTAACGCAGCTTGCATTACTTCAACACCGATGCCATCCCCAGGTAACACAGCAATTTTGAGTTGTTTAGAAGGCTTCATCACTTAAGGCTTCCAATATAATTTTTTGGCAGTATGCTGGATTGTCTTGTAAAACACGCATACTTGCTTTAGGAACAACAACCAAACGTCCATGAGGCGCTTCCCATACATTGTTATTATTGACTAAATTAGAGTATTCGCCAATGAAATGCAAATGGTCTACCGGATGCGCTTTTAAAGCTTTTCGTGAGTCTGTTTCTAGTACACGTTTTAAACCAAAAATTAATCGTTTTATTGCTTGCTGTGATTGGTTTATTGGGGAGGGAATTATCATAGACTCAGGGATAGGATTTGGGTAAAAAACAGGCTCATAAAGGGCTCGTAGGGCTTTTTCAAGCTGATTTTCTTCGCACAGTGTAATAACGTTGCCTAATTTTTTAATTAGATCCGGGTTTGCAAAAGTGGGGGTAGAAAATAAGATAATAGGCTTTGAAAATTGTTCAAATAATGAAAAACATTGCTGAAGAATAATTCCACCAAAAGAAAAACCAAAAAACGCATCATAGCTATTAATCTTATTAGCTAGTTTTTCTTTCCATAGCCCATAGTATTCTTTATTTGGAAGTTCTTTCATAATCGAAAGTGAATCCAGATAATCAATATGAAAGTGATTTTTCAGAAAAGAAAGGCTGGCAGCGATTGATTGAATATCTTCAGGTTGAGCTGAAACAGGGCCAAGTGTTAATATTTTCGTAATAGACCTCTTCATCTAGGTAGGCTTTGCCTAGCATGTAATTGCTAGAGCAAGTCCCTTTATATTTGGTGCAAGTTTACTCAGTTTGGAATTATATTCCTTTACTTCGCTCATTTGCGCCTTCTTAAAATTTTATAACACGTGCATCACGGCCGAGAGTACATCTTTTCTAACCAGTTGCTTGTTTTTTTTCTTTATAAACCTTGAGATCAGCGGTGGAAAGATCAGTCACTCCTCGAATAAACTCATCCATTTCAATAGGTTCATGACCTATTTTTAATGCTTTTCGTACGTAATTTGCTGCATTTAATATATCATCCAAATCATATTTATTGATATGAATAGCATGTAAGTAAGCGACAAAAAACTCTGTTTTTAAATTCCCAATGCCTTTGCCCATGCCGGCCAAAGAGGCGTCGATGAATTGGGCTCCAGCCGCCATTGCTGCTAAGGCATTTGCCTGGGCAAGGCCAATATTATCATGCGCATGAAATCCTAATGGGATCGAGTAGGTTTTCGTATATCGTTCATAGATTTCTGTAATTCGTGCGGGTAGTAAACTACCATTTGAATCAGCAAAATATATCATGTCAGGCGTGAGGCGATTGATTAAATGCATCGCTTCATCTAGTTCCTGGTTATTGTAGTAAGAGATATGAATGAAATTGGCGGAAACCTCTAAATTCATCTCTTTAGCCATTTGTATAACTGGTAAAGCTAAAGGAAGTTCATTTTTAGCTATGCATATTCGTAATAGTTTTATGCCGCAATTTTTTAACTCATTTAAGTCCTGGAGGCTGATATTTTGGGGGTGAGCCATGACTGCAAGTTTGGCATTTTTTACCAATGAACGGCAAAAAAGCATATAGTCTGAATCACACCAACCAGCCCGCCCTAAATTTTCAATAGGGTGTAGGGAGCCATTTTTGTATCCAATTTCAATGTATTCTAGTCCGGCATGATCAAGAAAAGGCAAAATACCTTTCAAATCTTTATCTTGAAAATGAAAGTTAGTTCGATGTCCACCATCCCTAAGCGAAGCATCTAAAAGTTTTATAATATCATTCATATTATTCCCTTCGATGCGAGTAATGGGTAGATAATTGCTATCACCAGAGCAACCATAAAACAACGCACATAAAACGAGGTGTGTTTATTAAAGTATAGCGAATATAAGTAGGATAGGGGATGGCGATAGATAAAGTAACGCATAATTTTGCGCGTTACTAAAGTAGGAGAGCCATACATAGGTATTTCATGGATGCGGACACTAGGAGCCTCATTGGCTTCAATAATAACTCCAGTTTCATGCGTAATGGGGGTATTAATATCCTGACATTCAACATCAATTCCCACCAGTTTTAAATTTAAAACCTTGGCAACTTTTAGCATTAGTTTACGGTTTTCTTTGCATATATTTTTACCTACTGTTTCATAGGTCCCTCCACGAGTGGCATTACTTGTATAAGCCAAAAGCACTTTTTCACCCACTTTAGGTATATAGTCATCGCTTAGCCCTTGTTCGCGAAGGCAAATGTAAGCTTCAGTATCTAGCAAAATGGGGCCTAAAAATTCATTGATATGACGGCGTTTTTTATTGGTTAAATGGGTCAGTTCTTCAATTGTATGGCTTCCATCTCCAATGACATGAGCGGGATGACGCAGTATCACGCCAAGGATTTTCTGATTAAAAACCAATACGCGATAAGAGGATAAATTGGCATGGAATTCTTCTACAATCATTAAATTATAGGTAGAAAAAGCATTACTTAAGGCATTGCGCAGTTCTTCCAGTGTATTAATATTGCATAGTACTCCTTTTCCTTTCCCTTCATTTAACGGTTTGACAACTAAGGGAAATTTTAAATGGCTGAGCTTTTGCAGATAGGAGTTGTCTTTAAATTCATTTTTTTTTAGTAAATAAGCTTTGGGGACAGGTATTCCAGCATTTTCGAGAAAGCGATTAGCAACAAATTTATGTTGGCAAATATTCACACTGGTTGCCAAGTTAATAGGGGGTTCTGCGCCGCAAAAGGCATAATGATACTGGTTTAAGATAAGCTCAAAGCCATCAAGCCCATCAACCAATTTAACAGGAAGGTAGAGTGCTTGGGCACTCTTATAATAGCGAAGAGCATTTCCGTTAATAGTGATTCCTCCCTGATTACTGCTGATACTCCTTAGCACCGGCAATAATTAATTTATACACGCGCTCACTAATAATACCTTGTTCAAATTTGGCTTTTGCATCCCAGGTCATTAGTTGACCTTTCTCTCTGACTAACTTTCTTGTCGCTGAAGTGACGTCATTCGGATCGCTTTCTAGCAGAATATCACGAACTTCTTCATCAAAAACCAAATATTCTCGTAAAGCCACCCGTTTTTCATCGACTGTAGGAACCAATTTTTGCCAAATACACAAACGTATGGTTTCCAGAATATCAATTGTACGCCCCAAACGCTCTTCACCAGCAAACGAAGTAACCAGACGCCGCATGGTTTCTGCAACTCCAGAGGTATGCAAGGTGGTATAAACCGGGTGACCGGTCAAGGCGGCTTCTAACGCAGCACTAATTGTTTCGGCATCCCGACATTCCCCCACCATGATAAGACGTGGTTTGCGGCGGAGCGCGTTTCTTACCCCATCAGCAAAACTAGGTAAATGGCGGGGAATTTCAGATTGGCTTACTACAGATGAAATGGTTTCAATTTCATCATAGACAAACTCGATAGGTGATTCATAAGTCAATACCTTACGGTTGGAGTCATCTTTTTCAATCAGGTCACGAATAATAGAGGCTAACAAAGTTGACTTACCTGATCCAGTTGCTCCCGTAATAAATACAATACCTTCTTGTGGTGCAATAGCTTCCAGAACTTTATCTGGAAGGTTCATGGTTTCCAGTTTGGGAGGGGTTGTTGGAATTGTTCTAAGTGTTATTTGAATAGCATCATGGCCTTCTACCAGACAAGCGGTGCCATTAACCCGATAACGATACCTGACTCCTCGATTAGGGCGAAATTCATAATGTGTATCAATATCCTTACCTGAAAGAAGTTGTGTAGTTGCATTGGGCCCATAAATGGAATTAATTAAATCGCCTAGTTCTGTATTAGATAATCGACGATTGGTTATCCGCAATAGTTTTCCATAAACCTCGGCGTAAATAGGCTCCCCAGTTTGGATAGTGATATCGGACGCATTTAACCGCTCCGTATGCTCCAACATATGATCCATATGTAGCGGAGTAAAACGAGTTGGCTCATCAGGCATTAAATAAGTGTTAGTCATAATTTTTAATTCGTTGGTGTAATAACAGGCTGCCAGGATCTATCTGTTATGATAATTTTAGACCGATTTGCCAGTTTTTCCATATTCTTAAATTGCTCAAGCGCACTTTCATCCTTGGCTACGGCCGCTCTCCACTCATTACTGTTTATATTAAGTGCTGGTAAGGCAGTAATGCGTAATACTCGGTCGTCAATTCGTATTTCTGATGCATCCCCAGTGACGCCTAAATCAGTATGGGAGACGTAAGGCGGGGAAACCATATTCATTGCCAAAAGTTTACGATAAAGGATCATGCCTCCGAAATCCTCTTTAATCCGAGCGATGTTTTCTTCAAGAATGGTATTCGCTTGGACGATGCCATTATTCCAGCCTTTGGCCGTGTACATACACCAAATTTTTCGCTCCAATTTGGTTTTGGGCAATAATGAATAATGAGGGTACTCCGGCTTTACGTAATCCAGCCATAGATACTGGCGCCAGGTAGGAGGGGTCGTAACAAAATGTGCTTGTTTAGACACTTTATAAGTGCGATCAGCAATACGAATGCTTTGTTCATCTGCCAAATTTAATGTATTTCTACCTTCCAATAAAACTGGAGGTAAAATATTGTGCTCTAAAATCAATGCATTAAAATCATAAATAGTATCCAGTGTCCTTGTTTGCTTGGCCAATTGTTCATCAATTACTTTAGCTCGCCATGCTAAACCAGCTTGTGCTCCTAAACTTAAAGCGGTTTCCTTAAGGGCCATTTGACGAAATCGACCAGAAGATCGTTTATTTCTATCTTTAGTGCTGGTATTTGCCATGGCCTGCAAGCCTGCCAAAGAACCAGTATCACCCATGTAGGTTGATTTTGTGCAGCTAGCAAGCAATACTGCAAATGAAATTATTAAACTAAGAGTAAATTTTGGCATAACGTAATTCAACAACCTGACTGTTAGGGTAAACGTGGATAGAAGCCTTTTGGCCTGCTTGATAATCAATATCACGCAATATTGCTACTTTATTGCTACGAATGACCTTTTATCAGCTTCCTGAAGACT
>CAZTYT010000098.1:0-8225 GCA_964618245.1 uncultured Legionella sp.
GGTCACGAAGTTAAAAAGGCAGTATTAAATAATAATTTGCAGGGTGACATTAAATCACATTGGCGTGATCAAGCATTAGAAATGGCTAAGCATCATACATTTAATGTTTTAGCCCTGTTTCACGTATATAATAGAGTTTTTAATGCTATACAGCCTGAAGTGATTTTTGGCAATGGTGGCTATTACTACCAATGGGGGGTAGTAAGCCACATTAGCCATAAATTAGATACACCATATTATCGCTATTATCCGATTGGGTTACAACCACATTCTTGGAATTACGCATTAAATTGCAATGAAATTGTTGACTTGTCACCTGCGTGGAATTCATGGGTGAAACAGCCATGGAATGATGAAAAATCTTCTAAAGTTTTTCGCGATCTAAAAGAGCGAGGGCTAATTGTTAATAAGAGTGAAGATCCTAATCTTCAACAAAAGCTTGTTGAAATAGCTCGCGAATTAAACATCAATAGAGAAAAACCAATTTTTCTTCTATTAACTGGCGTTATTTGGGATGCGAATACCAACGTTAAAAGTAATGCCTTTGACACAATGTACGATTGGATTTATGAAACGATTGAATGGTTTAATCAAAATCCAGAATTTCAATTAGTTATTAGAGTTCATCCTGCAGAAAATATCGTCCCATCATTAGCATCTACTATTAGATCTAGATTTGAAAACGAGCTAAAGCAGTCTGGTATCAAGCTTGGTACAAATATACGTATTATTAAATCCGAACAGAGGATTGATACATACGCTTTAATGCATTTAGCAGATATTGCATCAGTGTATATGTCAACAACGGGATTGGAATTTTCGTGTCTAGGTAAGCCTTTAATTGCGATTGGTCCAGTGCACTACACCAAAAAGGGTTTTACTTATGAGCCTAAGACTAAGGATGAATATTTAACTACTATAAAATCTCTATTGCAAAAAAGCGATGCTAATGGATTAATAAATCCTGAAACTGTAAAAGAGTTAGCCTTGAAATACTGGTATCTTTATGCTTTTCATGCTTCAGTAGTTACGGGATTGTATGAGTCACAGGCAAAGGATTGGCTTTCAATTAAACGTGGAATTGATGGTTTTGCGTTTCATCCTAAAGAACTCAGTGTCGAAGATCTATTGCCTGGCGCCAATCCATATATAGATTATATATGTGATGCAGTACTTAATCAGACTCCAATTATGGGTGATAATTGCTGGCCTCCAGAAATTAATCAAGAGCACTGTAAGCGAAATAATCAGTAATTAGATAAAAAGGTCTTAGACCAGGATTAAATAGGATGAAAGAGCGTGGGATATAGTTTCATTGAAGTGAATTCAGGTGAAGATAGCAAGATTTTTTTTGATGAGTCGACATTTTATCGTTTGGTACCAACTAAACAGGCAGACTTTTTTGTTAAAATGCTTTTAGATTTAGCACCTAATGTGAAAGATAAAATTGTGAAAACACAAGCTTTAGAAAATCATGTTGATATTGAAAAAGAAAAAGAGCAATCTATCCTTGCACATCAGAAAATAAAATTTATATCGTATCCTCATGAATGGTGCGCATCGATGTTAAAAGATGCTGCATTATTTCATTTAGAACTACAACATGATTTGGTTAAAAATAATCTACATTTAAAAGATGCGCATCCATGGAATATTCAGTTTGAAAAAGGCAGCTTCAAATTTGTTGATGTTCCATCAATTATTCCAGAAGATCAATTATGTAATTTAGAATATACCACCCAGCCTACCAGTGGAACGGTAAATCAAAGTTACTTCTTCAATCAAATTATGCGGTCGATGTTTATGCCGTATTTTATTTTGCCATTGTGTGGATACGCATTTGGCAAAAGGCTGTGGGTTAAGAAGCGATTGGAATTAACAACGTTAAACGCCGCAACAGACGTGATGACAAAGAGAGATTGCTATCCACCTAAAAAAATTACTGTAAGCAATATCAAAAAATTCTTGGGATTGGCCAAAATACTCAAAAATGCGAATGCTTGTCTATCTCAAGATTCATCCAATATTAAAGACATACTGAATAGTTTATTGAAAATTGTTAATTCAATTGAGGCTAGCAGAGGCGATAGCGATTACAAAGGCTACTATTCACAAAAGGGCGAATTAAACCCGTATTCATATAACGATGACTGGAATGATAAGCAAAAGAATGTATATCATGCATTGAATGATGACGGTATAAGTACTGTAATGGACGTTGCTTGTAATACAGGCTAGTATTCCATTATGGCAGAAAAAATGGGCAAGAAAGTTGTTGCTTTGGATTATGATGAGGCTTGTATTGAAGAACTCTATTGCCAAGTAAAAGAGCAAGCTTATAGCATATTGCCCATTTGGAGTTCCTTTTTAGATTTAACCACCGACAGATATTCAGTTACATCTGGTAAACGCGTGTTGATTAATTTCGTAGAGAGAATGAAATGTGATGCAGTTATTGCCCTAGGGATTATTCATCACTTAGTGTTAGGCATGGGTTTAACTTTTGATGCGGTATTATCGAAATTAAAGCAATGCGCTTCACGTAAACTTGTTGTTGAATTTGTTGGTCTTGATGATGAAATGATAGTAAAACATCCAGATTTTTTTGCGGCATACCATCAAGACAAAAGCCAGTTCGCAAATTATGATATAAGGTCATTTATTGAATGTGGTAAAAAATATTTTACTAAATGTGAAATATTAGCTTCGTTCCCTCAAACACGATCTATTGTTGTGTTTGAATACTAATATAGTAAATGTAAAGTACATCATATTATTGATATGTTAGAAGAAATGCATGTTATTTGATTCCTACTTATTCATTTTTATGTTTTTGCCAGTTTGTGTGCTGCTCTATGCGACACTTACGCACTATCGTAAATACACTTACGCTTTGTCGTGGCTGGTTGCATCGTCTTTGTTTTTTTATGGATGGTGGAATCCGCCATATTTATTTTTGCTGCTATTATCTATAGTAGTGAATTTTATAATTGGAACAGTCTTACGGGTCCGGGCGAAACATCAATTAAATAATAATCTTATTTTGATAAGTGGTGTTACTTTAAATTTGCTCTTTATTGGCTACTTTAAATATGCTTATTTCTTTATTTCGAATCTGAATCAATTTGTCACCGAGCCCATCCCTTTTGATCCAATCATTTTACCACTCGGCATTTCCTTTTTTACTTTTCAGAAAATTGCTTTTTTAGTTGACGCTAGTCGTGGCGAGATTAAAGAGTTTCGATTCCTCGATTATTGTTTGTTTGTGACTTTTTTCCCGCAGTTGATTGCGGGGCCAATTGTTCAACATAAACAAATCATTCCTCAAGTACAGTCGCATAATAAATTAAAAGTCAGTCCCAAATATCTGAGTATAGGAATGACTCTCTTTTTTATTGGACTATTTAAAAAGGTAGCTATTGCTGACTCAATCGCGGTTTATGCAAACGCTGCATTTAACGGAGCGGCATCCGGCATAACATTATCATTTTGGGAAGCTTGGGCTGGTGCTTTTGCTTATGCATTGCAGCTCTATTTTGATTTCTCAGGCTACTCGGATATGGCTATTGGGTTAGGATACTTATTTGGAATTAAGCTCCCCTTTAATTTTAATTCACCCTATAAAGCGACAAGCATCATCGATTTTTGGCATCGTTGGCACATGACTTTATCTGCATTTTTAAGAGATTATCTCTATATTCCTTTAGGTGGTAACCGTAATGGCAAAGTGAGACGACATGTAAATTTAATGCTCACCATGTTATTGGGGGGGTTGTGGCATGGGGCGAATTGGACGTTTGTTTGCTGGGGAGCCATGCATGGTTTGTTTCTGATGATCAACCATCTTTGGCGTTTCGCGATTAAATCATTCGAATGGTTATCCATATTTAATCATCGAGCTATGAAATATGTTTTGCAGGGATTGACGCTACTAGCTGTGATTGTTGCTTGGGTTCCCTTTAGAGCCGATAACATTAAGATAGCTAAAAATATGCTGGTGTCGATGTTTTCGCTAAGCGGAATAACATTGCCTAACAGTATTTTAAGTAGCGCTAGCCAGTTTCAAGGCAAAGGTATGTTTTTTAATGGTTTAGCCAATTGGTATTATGGAATACCTTTAATAGCCATCTTAATGTTGATGGTGGTTAGCGTGCCAAACTCTATGCAATTGATGCGCTATGAATTGATGGGGCCTCGACAAGCATATTATCGCTTTCGCTGGTATCCCACTAAACGATGGGCGTTAATTATGGCCATGTTGGTTTTAACAACTTTGATGCTTTTATCTGAAGAAAGCGAGTTTTTATACTTTCAGTTTTAATTATGTACAAAAAATATTGTCAATACTTTATTCTATTCTTCTTCATTTTGGCTTTGCCTCTCGGGGGGAACTGGCTATTTTTGTATAATTCAGGTGAATTGCTCCCCATCGAAAAAATTGCACGTATCCAACAAGATGCAGGTAAAGACTGCTTGGTGGGATTAGCCACACGTAATCAATTTTATTACTACAAGAAAGCACTTTACGAGCTATCTAAACCTAATATTCTCATTTTGGGTTCCTCAAGAGTTATGGAATTTAGAAATAATGCATTTAATACAAAAGTAGTTAATGCAGGTGGCGCCATGAACTCCGTCAATGAGGGGTTTAGTTTTATCAACGAAGCATTTGCCATACATAAACCTGAATTGGTTATTTTGGGGCTAGATTATTGGTGGTTTAACGAAGTAGCTCATAAGCCACTGGAAGCGATTAAACCCCCATTAAAATTAAGTCATCAAATTTCTCTAAGATCTTATTTATTGCCTTTTAAATGGCTCTGGCAAAGAAAAATCAGCTTTAAACAGTATATAAAAAGATTGAACCCATTGTTATTAGCTAATAATGATTTTACCGAGGGGGTTGGGGTAGATGCCATTATTAATGATACGGGGTTTGGTCCTGAAGGTTCGTTTTATTACACCAAAACAATTAATGGCAAAGAACAAAACATCGATGAGAAATTTCATACTTGCTTAACGAATATGAGCACAGGCGGTCTGCGATTTCATTATGGTGAAAAAGTGCATGACTTACATTTTGCGAATATTATGAAAATGATTCGAAAAATCCAGGAGCAAGGTGTTGAGCTGGTCATCTTTATACCGCCTAATGCACCAACCATTGTTAATAAAATGAAGGATTATCATACTCAATTTCAATATATCAGTGATTTGCGTCAGAGGCTGATTAATGAAGGTGTTAAAATTTATGATTTTCATGATCCTGTAATGCTGAGTAGTAGTGACTGTGAATTTCTTGATGGTATCCATGGTGGAGAAGTTACATACGCGAAAATATTACTTAAGCTTGGACAAGCACATGAAAAATTACAACCTTATCTAAATCTAAAATATTTAAGTTGGGTTAGTGTTGCTGCTAATGATCTTGCTATGGTTCCCAGCAATAAGCGAAGCCAAATTGAAGTCGACTTTTTAAAAATTGGTTGCGAGAAATCTGCTCAATACAACTTTGGCCAGATTGCCCAAACCTAGAAATTGAAGACTGGGTAGTACTGTCAATTAAGCTTTCTTTCTAAACATTAAGCTGAGCCTCAGAAACAGTAAGGTCTAAGCACGTAAAAGCTGATTTTGTGGTAAAATTTCACTCCCTAATCACAGTGTGTATTTGTACCTCAAAAATGAAAAAAAAGGCTTTCATTACTGGAATCAGTGGCCAAGATGGCTCGTTTCTTGCTGAGCTCTTGTTAAATAAGGGCTATGAGGTTCATGGGTTAGTTAGGGAAAAAACCAATTTTTCGCCTAAGCAGGACCAACTCCATTTGCATATAGGGAATGCGCAAGATGGCAAACACATTGCTAAGCTCATTCATCAACTCCAACCCGACGAATGCTACCACCTAGCTTCCACCAGCTTTGTGAGCTATGCCCTAGATGCCGAATTGTCGATTGTCGAAAATAATTTCAATTCCACTTATCACCTTTTAGCAAATATTAAAGCACATAGCCCACATACCCGTTTTTATTTTGCGGGTTCTAGTGAGATGTTCGGTGATGCGAAAGAAGCCCCCCAAAACGAAACGATGGCGTTCAATCCGCGTTCCATTTATGGGATCTCAAAAATGGCAGGCGCGGTATTAGGCAGAAACTATCGCAAGCAGCATGGGTTATTTGTATGTAATGGAATTTTATATAACCATGAGTCTTATCGTAGACCCATGGAATTTGTAACGCGAAAAATAGCGCATACCGTGGCTCAAATTGCCTGTGGCAATGCGCATGAACTTGAATTAGGTAACCTTGACGCTAAACGCGATTGGGGATACGCGCCTGAATATGTTGAAGCCATGTGGCGGATGTTAAACCAAGACGAACCTAATGATTATGTGATAGCCACGGGAAAATTGCATACCGTCCGTTCAGTGGTTGAGCATGCATTTAATGTCGTGAATTTAAATTACCTTGATTACGTTAGATCAAATCCTGCCTTTTATCGTCAAGAAGAAGCGATACCTTTACAAGGTGATGCAAGTCTTGCAAAACAAAAACTCGATTGGCAAGCCGAAAAGAATATCTTTTCGATTATGCAAGAAATGGTCGAGCATGATTTACAAAGAATGAAAAAAAGAGAAGTTGTATGAGAGTTTTGTTTACTTCCCCCATGATTATGCATCCTGCGGCTAGTGGCCCGCATTTACGAATTGAAAATTCAATTAAAGCTTTAGCAAAAATTACTGATCTTCACGTTATGTCACGCGTAGCACCGCATGTATTGGGTGGAGCGCCTGCGATATCGCATTATCAAAAAATAGCGCCTAAATTTTCATTTGCTCCATCTGTCGATAAGCTTTCATCGATACGCACTTTTCGTCGTGTGCAAATTGTTACGCGCAAATTATTAGTCAATGATGCAAAATCGATTGTGAAATATGCAAGACAGCATGGCATCAAGGTGGTTTGGTTTGGCTACGGTAATATTTCGTATCCATTAATTAAACAAGTGCGAGCCTTAGCGCCAGACCTATTTTTAGTTTGTGACACTGATAGTGTTTGGTCGCGCTTTATTTTTCGTGAGTTGCCTTTTATTGAAGATGAAAAAGAAAAACAGCGCGTATTACAAGCAAGTCAAGAAAAAGAACTCGAAGAAAAAGATTGGGTTAATCTTTGCAATATCACAACAGCGGTGTCAGAGGTTGATGCGCAATATTATCGTTATTTAACCGATCAAAAAGATAAAGTGGCGATTTTTTCGAATGTGCTTGATATTAATCAATATTTAGCACCGATTGCACCACCTGCAAATTTAAAAAAACCGAGCATCTATTTAGCAGGATCGTTCGGCAAACCAACCAGTGCCATGAATCGAGCTGCTAATTGGTTGATTCAAGGTATTTTGCCTCTGGTGAAAAAGCAAATTCCTGATGTGCACTGCTACATTGTTGGGAATCACTCTGACATATCGTTCGGACACTTAAATGATCCTTCCATCACGGTTACAGGCCGTCTTGAAAGCGTATTGCCTTATTTAAAAAATGTGGATGTGGCTTTAACGCCTTTACAATTTGAATCAGGAACGCGTTTTAAAATTTTAGAAGCAGCAGCTTGTAAAACGCCTATGGTGTCAACCACTTTAGGGGCAGAAGGGATCCCAGTGAAGCATGGCGAACATATCATGATAGCCGATACCTCAGAAGCGTTTGCTGCAGCGATTGTGAAATTAATTCAAGATAAACCTTATGCAAAACAACTTGCTGAAAATAGTTTTCAATTAGTGGAAAGAGAGTATGGTCTGGCGCAATTGGAACGTGAAGCGCAACAAATTTTAGCGAAGGTGAAATCATGATCGAGAAAATTGAACACAACGGTGAGCTGTACGCACTGATTGTATATCATACCTTTGCTAAAGATGGCATTTCCTTTTTTACGCCAGATGAATTCTCACAGCAATTGGCTTACATGCGTCATCCCACTGGTAAGCAGATCCAGCCTCATGTTCATAACCCAGTGCCCAGGCAAGTTAATTACACTCAAGAAGTTTTGTTTATCAAATCGGGCAAATTGCGCGTGGATTTCTATGATGAAGACAAATCTTATTTAAGTAGCCGATTATTACAAACAGGTGATGTGATTTTGCTCGCTAAGGGTGGTCACGGATTCGAAGTGATTGAAGCAGTTGAAATGTTTGAAGTGAAACAAGGCCCCTATGCAGGTGAGCAAGATAAAAC
>CAZTYT010000099.1:0-8180 GCA_964618245.1 uncultured Legionella sp.
TTGCTCTCCATGAAAGCGAAAAAAACTTATACAATACTATTTTTAATTTTGGTTCTCTTCGGTATTTCTGTCTGGTGGGTTTGGCAAAAAAAACAATCAACCAAGATAGAACTCCGCAAACCTACCTCCTTGTTTCGCTCGGTCACTTTTAGCCAATTACCAGGTTGGGATTCTTCTAATTTGAAAAAGTCCTTGGAAACCTTTCAAATGTCTTGTCATGCTTTTTTAAAACAAGATCCTGAGCAAGTAGTAGGAACAGACGATATCAGTTTACGAGTTAAAGATTGGCAACCTGCCTGTAATGCTGCTTTAGAAATTAAAAAAACGACTGAATCAGAAGCAAAGTCATTTTTCCAGGAATGGTTTTTGCCTGTAGAATTTTATGATAGAGAGGCCGGCCCAGGCTTGTTTACCGGGTACTATGTGCCTACGATTAAAGGCAGCTATACCCGCTCCAAAGAATACAATGTGCCATTGTATGAAACCCCTGATGATTTAGTGACTACTGATTTAGGAATGTTTTTCAACGATCTCAAGGGACGCAGGATTGTTGGCCGATTAGTAAAGAGGAAGTTAATTCCTTATTACACCCGAGCTCAAATCAGTCACGGAGCACTAAAAGGTAAGACTCATGTTTTGGCATGGATTAATAGTCCTATTGATCGCTTGTTTTTGGAAATTCAAGGTTCCGGAGTGATTGAGTTGAAAGATGGGAAACGTCTTTCAGTAGGTTATGATGCACAAAATGGTCATCCCTATACTGCTGTTGCCGGTGTTTTAATTAAAAAAGGGATAATGACTAAAGATAATGCATCCATGCAAGCTATTAAACGTTATTTAAGCGAACATCCCGAACAAATTAACCCGGTAATTAATCAAAATAAGTCGTTTGTATTTTTCCGTAAAATGGCTCAGGATGTAGCTTTAGGCTCTCAAGGAGTGTCGTTAACTCCTGGTTACTCTCTCGCTATTGATACCCAGTGGATACCCCTGGGAACACCGTTATGGCTAAATACTACCCGTCCAGATAGCCGTAATCCGAACATCAATAAGCCTATGCATCGTTTAATGATTGCTCAGGATACTGGGGGCGCTATTCGTGGTAAAATTCGAGGAGATGTTTTTTGGGGAGGCGGTGAGCGGGCAACACTAATTGCTGGTCATATGAAAAATCCTGGACGTTACTGGCTTTTGTTACCTAAACCAGTTGTATCTCGGTTAGAGAATAAAGCAGTATAAAATCCTGCATCTTGCATTTTGACTCAGCAATAATTGGATGCTAGATTTGTTGAGTCAAACCCCAATCTATATAATCTGGATCCTCATGAGAATATTAAGCAAAGTAGTAAAAAGGCAAATGCTTGGTTTTGCTATTACGGGTACGTTAAGTACCTTAATAATGCTTGTTCTTTATATCAGTCTTTATAGATTTATAAACTATCAATATGCCTATTTAATTTCTTATTGTATCTCCGTCATTGCACTTTATTTCATGAATAGCATGGTATTTAGGCAATCAGTCTCTTTGCATACATTCTTGGGGTTTCCCCTTATTTACTTATTTCAGTATATGGTGGGGGCTATTTCATTGGAATTAATTGCCTGGTTAGGTTTTTCTTTAACTTTTGCACCTCTATTGGTGGTAATTGCCTTATTACCAATCACTTTTTTATTAAATCGTTTGGTCTTCACTCAAAAAAAATAATTAATCAATTTTAGGAAACATAATAGTGAAGCGGGTATATTCGCCTAGTTTTCCTTTACAGGATATAGCTCCGCCAGCTGCTTTCATTAATAATTTACAATAGGCGAGCCCTATTCCTGTGCCTCCTCGTCGTTCGGAGTAGAAAGGTTCAAAAATAATATTAGCTTTTTCAGCAGAAATTCCACGAGCAGTATCTTTAATATAAAGATAATTAAAGTTTTCTTGATTATTTCCTTCGCTCAAGCCAATTGATATTTCTCCTTTGCCTTCTTTTTCAATTAAGTCAAAACTGTTATTTAACAAGTTCCAAATAAGGTTTCTAAAAGCGATTTTTTCAATCCAGATCGAGAAATCACTAGTTAAATCCAAACTAATTAATTCTTGCTGGTCTTTTTTAAAAGGATAATCATCCAATGCTTGTTTTAATAATTCGCTAATAGAATAAAAACCGAATTTTCGTGTATCAAATTTATCACAGTGTATATTATTGAGTTGAATACTGATTAGCTGATTAACGCTATCAATACCTCGTTCAATCTTAGAAATACTTTCCTCGAATTCATCTTTAACTTTTACATTACTGATGTTTTCAGTTAGTTGTTTTTGTTTTTTAGCTTGCAAGTAAATACTTGCCAGCGGGGTTCGTAAATCATGAGCCAGACTCCCGGCAAGTAAACGCATTCCTGCAATTTTGGCTGTATGAATTAATTCGCGATCACGTGCAAATAAAGCACCAATAATTACTGCTGCTAAAAAAGTGATGCTTAAACCAAAAAGTGATACATCACCTGGAATATATTGTATTGTATGTCCAGTACCATATAGAAAACAAACAAGAGCCAGGCTACTACCTAACAATAAAAGAACCAATGAATCGAAAGCATTCGTAACTAAAAATAAGAAAAAGGTGGCAGACATACAATTCATCAACCATAGTGTTGAACCATTATTAAGCAAAGTAAGATAAGCAAAGAAAAAGGGCAGGCAAAAAAGTAAGGTGGTATACCAAATGAGGGGTAATAATTTGAGATATCTGATGGGCCAAAATCGATGTACTGCTAATGAAGCACAAAGCAAAGTGGCAATTAGTCGTAGAAAAAACTCTTGATTAACTTGAAAGTTTTGCAGTTTCCATAGTATTCCGAATAAAGGGAAATTGATCATCATCACAATCCCAAATAGGGTAATTTGATGGCTTGCCTCCACTGTTTTTTCCATCAGGTAATTATAGAGGGAAAAAAACCATTTTTTTAACAAATACATGGCCACTTTTTTAAGCACTCCCTTTGTTTGATATGAATAGCATTAGATCATTGTTTTTTCATGGTCATACTGAAAAAATTTCATCTGATAACTGTTGCCACATGCGTAACTGGTGTGTGTAAATAAAGTCAAACGCTTCTTTTATTTTTATAGAATTATCATTCCAAATGGGTAATAATTTTTCAATAGTGGCACTAAAATGCTCAACATAAGAGTGAACCTTGAAAAAAGTTATTCCTTTATCAGAAGTATTTAGAGAGGCAACACACGCTGTAAGGTAAGGATAATCAATATTATCTAAACGTTCATAGGCTGCAAAAGCAGAAATTTGACTCTCTGCATCATGACTAGCTAACCAGGCTAAATGTTCTTTATTGAAATTTTGAGCAAATGGCAGGTAGTGAGTCTGATTAACAATTTCATCGTGAATATTTATACCATTTTCTTTGGCAAAAACAGCATAGAGCATTTCATGAGAAAATTTATTATTGACTCCCAATTCTTCGCTTATGTTATTTATAATAATGGTTTTTGTGGCTTCATCCGGTGCAAAATTGGCAACATACCACATAAAATTTATAAAATGTCCTCTCAAATGATAGAAAATTGCTGCAAACGAACTTTTTTGGTATAGGTTCCAGTTTGCTGTTTGTTGTGAGTCAAATAAAGGGATTTGGGCTAATTTTTCTTTATAACTCTGATCAACTTGAGCAAGAAATTTTTTAAATGTTTCTGGCATGTCCATTTTTTTCTGCATAAATTAATTAAATGGTTTTTAATCAACCCAAAATGAAATTTATTTTATCATGCTTTATTTTGAATGCAAAAACGATAATAAAACAAGTACCCGAGACTAATTCAAATATCCCGGATACATTTGATATAAAGCACCGCCATTTTTCTGTTCTGTATTTCTATTAAGAGAGGCTTCTTTTTGAGGATTAACCATTAAATGAAATTTAGTATTCGCTTTCAATGGTTTAGCGGTATTGCCATTGAGTGCTTCTGCCAAGCTAATAAATTTATAGCCATTTTTTTTATAAAGCTCAATAATATCCGCAAGACAATAACTATTTAGCAAGTTGGCGTGAATCAATAAAATTTGTTTTACTGGTTGACCATCCACTTTTTTAGCACGATGCTCAGCTATTAAGGTTTGTTTCCAAATATAAGCTAAATAACGCTTTTTAAATTGTCCAATGCTTTGTGCTCTTTTTCGATAAGGAATATGATAAAACTTCGCATTAAATTCATAGTCTTTGCTATCAATAGTGACGGGTGCAATAGTGTATTGATGAACAGCCAGATATTCGGCTACTTTTTGTTTTTTTGCTCCTGAACCCTCAGCTAAATAGGGATATCGGAAGTACTTGGGTTCAGTTAGAACGGGGGCAAGTTTTACATCAGCCCGCTCAATATCGGCAATATATTTTTCTGCACTCATGCCGCCTAAGCTTTTATGTGTATAAGTATGGTTTCCCAAAGCAAAGCCTTGGTTTCGAAATGTTTCCAGTAAGTCCCACTCATTTTTCGCTACAGCGTCACCAATAACAAATCCTGTTGCGGGTACCTGGTTATCAACCAGTGCTTTCACAATGGCCATGAAACGTTCCTGAGTCCTTTTCAGACTACTAGGTGTGCTTGTTCCTGAGCCAACAAAGGGTAAATCATCAATGGTAATAGCTATTTGTTTTTCTTCTTCAGCAAAACATGGCATGTTAAGGGTAAGACATAATAAAGTCACAACGGTCCATCGTAGTAACATGATATCCCCTGATTTGATTTTTATTAGTTTTCATTAAACTATAGTTGATAATTTCAAAAAAAACAGAAAAGTAGTTGAATGATTGGAACTCATCGGCTCTTTACAGAAAGAAAAAAAATCAATTATTTATCCTAAGCAGATAAAGCAATGACACCTTTGTGTGGGGCTTTTATTATTGTTTGTTGGGATGTTGAGGACTAACCATAATTGACTTGATGGTGGCCAGAGACGGAATCGAACCGCCGACACGAGGATTTTCAGTTCTATAGCCGAAAAGAAAAGTAATAAAATAAAATTAATGACATTGGATTAGCGGGCGTGACTTTTACTGTACATGACTTAAGAAGAACCTTTGCTACTACTGCAAAGAGTCTTGATTTACCTGCTTATGCCTAGTTTGCGAACGGCAAACACCTAAAGAATCATTCAGAATCTTCAAAAAGCCTATCAGCGCCTATCAAGGGAATAATTCGATATAATACCTCATCCATTACGGGAGGTTCGGCTTCAATAATAAACTTTGCTTTTCTATCTTTCCAAGATAGGGTTTGAATAAGGCTGGCTGCGACAACAGAGGGTTGATCAATATTGTTGACTGGAACTTCTGTATTGCCTCCTCGAATACTGGTGCTTACAGGGCAGCAGATAATCAATCCAGTCGCTCTATTGTATTCTTTGGAAGATAAGACTAAAGCAGGGCGATATTTACCAACTTCCTTCCCTTTAGTTGGTTCAAAGTCTAGCCAAATAATATCATTTCTTTCAGGTATGTATGAGGCAGACATTATTGCTCAACCTCATTAAGCTGAGGTGAAGCGAGTGAATCTGCATGGGCTGTTTGCTCTGACAAACCTTTTAAGAGATCTGACTCTTTGAATGGAAAGTGTTTTCTTTTTTTTGATTTAGTCACAGTGAAACCTGTTTCAGTGACTTCAATATCCACTTCGGTTCCTTCTTTAAGATGAGGTATTTCACGCATTGCACCGCCTATACGCAAAGCTAAGCCGTTTCCCCATTTTTGAATTTTTGCGTGCAATGTCATATTGGCACCTTATGTATCAACATTGTATCTATAAAAAGTATACACTATGTATCAACATCTTTCCAGGAAATTGTTTTATATTTGTAAGTTACAGCGTTATTTAATTCCAATAACCCGAGAAATCCAGATAATTAAATGGAAGATCTTTGATGTAGGTTCTTAAATTAAATTTTGGCGTTATGAAACTAATTAGATTACATCGAGGGATTCGGCAACGTTATGTCTACATTGCTTCTACATGAAATTCTAGATATTTGGGTAACCACCACGTAAGTATTTGATTTACATGGTGGCCAGAGACGGAATCGAACCGCCGACACGAGGATTTTCAATCCTCTGCTCTACCGACTGAGCTATCTGGCCCCAACGGGTTGCTATTACACTCCTTTAAGCCTTTTGAGTCAAGTGTTTGTTTTGATTTTTTTTAAAAAAATCAGACCGGTTCGACAAATTGGATTTTATAAGGCCAAAATGGTTTATTCTGGATTATATCCAGCAGGTTTTTCTGAACCATCTCCGAAGAAATATTTTTGCATTTCCTCTTTTAAGAACTCGCGGGATTTTGGTTCAAGCAAATTTAAGCGGTATTCGTTGATTAGCATGGTTTGATGTGATAACCACATACTCCAGGCTTGCTTGGACACTTCATTAAAAATTTTTTTCTCCCAAAGCACCAGGGAAAGGGGGCTTTAGCATCCCTTCTGCTTCTTTTTTTAATTTACAGCAATAAACTGTTCTGCTCATATTTTGCCTCACATGATTTTTTAAATGAGCATAGTTTACGAGATTATCTTACAAATGGGTAATTTTCTTAATCAGAACGGTTTTTTACCTGGCCTAAAAGGATATGTTGGGAAAGGATTTGCTCTTGCTCATGAGTTAACCCATTAAAGGCCACCGCTGTGCGATAATGATGCTCCCCTTGATATTGGCTATAGACCACAGTAGCCTCTAAAATAATAGGGATCATTTTAGGTTTAGTATAAATGACCATCTTTAAATTGGTCTTTTCCTTAATCAACTCGGTGGTTTTAAAGGCCATGCCACCTAGACTGATATTAACTTTACGCAATTGAATTGTATTAGTCATTAGCATTTGGCGTGATAAATAATCTATTTTAGTATTCAATAAATTAAGATAATGCGCTAATGCGGGATCTTTTAAGGCGATAGCTTGGGTTAATTCAGTTAATTCATAGTCAATATTTTGAAAGTAATGGGATGCCTCAAGATATCTCTGCCCATTTTTGCCAAGAAGTTCATCTATTACCGCGCGATCAGAGCACATTTCTCCTGGCTCCATGATCCGATAATTAAAATAGATATAGTCTTCAATTCGAAAATGTTGGCGTCTTTCATGTATTGGCATAATAACTCCATTTATTCTGTATTCCATCTGTTATTATATTGTAGTATTTAATAACAACAGTTTTAATGTATCCATATAGGTAGTTTTTCCCTATTGGCGTTAACTGCACTTTCCCTAGTATTTCTTTTCTCATAACGAACCTAATATAAATATAGACAATTTTTTTGCTGAATAAGTAATAATAGACCAGTATCTCTCTTTGCAAAGAGAGATACCCTGGTTATTAGGGTGCTGGTGAGGCAGAGCTGTGAATAGTACCAGTTTTTTTAGAGGGTTTAAAAAAACTTTGATTAGCTCTTATTTTAGCTCCTAATAAACTATCTGCTTTATGGATACCCTCATCTTTTTTGGGTTTGTATCGAACGATTGAGGGGCGAATTTTTTTGCCATTTTCTTTTTGAGGATGAGCCGCTTTCTGTGCTGATGCGGAAAACTTGTCATTTTTTTGTGATTTTACATTGTTCTTACGGCTAACATTGCTTTTTTCTTTTATTGTCCCATTTTGTGAGCCACTACCAATATATTGAACCGTTCCTCCTGCATCCGCACTGTCAGAAAGATCGCTGCCAGTTTTGTGTTTGTTTGCTGTTTTTTTCGCTTTTTCTTTTTTTTCTGCTTGTTTGTCGTTTTCTGGTTCAGCTTGAATAGTAAATGGATGTGTTTCTACGTATTTATCTATAATATCGAGATTTTTTTCTAAGCTTTTCTTAACAGTATCTGGAGAGAGATATTTGATGAGTTGCTGATGAGATAAAAATTCATTCTCATCTATATTAACATTTATAGCATCTACAGTTGTTACAGCTGGAACGCGAAAATATCCTCTTGATAAGGTATGAAATAATTTTTTATACCATGGGGCTTTAACCCAATCTTCTTTTAGTAAAGCTTTTTGAATAGTATCGGCAATATTAATAAAATAGTCCTTTGAGCAAGCATAATAGCATTTGGTTGCCAACTCATTTACAGCACTCACCAGTCGAATTTCCAGGCTGTTATTAGCATAGGTATCTTTTAACACCACGATAACCTCCTT
>CAZTYT010000100.1:0-8176 GCA_964618245.1 uncultured Legionella sp.
CTGAAGTTTTTGCTTGGGGCGCTGAAGTTTTTGCTTGGGGCGCTGAAGTTTTTGCGTCTGATGGTTCAGCTGGGGAAAATAAATCAGCATGGACATGAGCTTTAGGAAGGTTAAACTTACTCCTTAATAACGAAGCCCAATTGCAGTTAGGAAGCTTTTCCAGTTTCGCTATATCGTCAATAATTTTTTCTGGAATAGGATTGGGTAGGTCTTTGCATGCTGTTAAAAAAGATTGGAATTCTGTCTGAAGTTCTCTATGAAATTCTTTCAAAAGCAAAAACATAGACACAGAATCTGAGATGCGTTCGGGACGTAAACGAGTTTCTTTAACCCTTAACGTTTTTAATATAAATTTAATACTTTGAATATCCCATGTTACTTCAGGATACATTTTTGCTAGTCCTTGTGTAACTAGCTTTAAAGGGCTACATTTTGTGTAGCCATTAATATTCTTTAATGCTGTATTTAATAAGGCCAATATGAGTTCTTTCTGTTCTTGTGATATAGGACGTTCTATTGCATGAGTTTGGATAAATGTCCCAATAAAATCAAAGAAATTACCAATTTTCCCTATTTGCTCATTTCCTTTTTCATCTTTAATTTGGTCATAATATTTTCTGCTTAAATTTAAGAATAGAGATGAATCTAAAGTACCATCTAGGTTACCACTAGAGGCTAAACCGCTAATTGAGGCCAAAGAGTGATTAACAAGAGCTGTTTTACAATGACTAATATGTTGAGATAACATCGAATTAATAACAATGTTACTCAATTTTCCATTAAGGTGTTCTTTAATAAAGAGATTTTTTAAACAGTCTAAAAAAGCATTCGTTTGTTTGATGTTACCTAATTGCTGAGTAAACTGTATAAAAGTTTCTAAATTACTGACATCGATTGTGCCAGTTAATCTATCATTTTTAGCTAATAATTTAATACCATAAACAAAGCTGGTTAGTGTCTCACTACAGGGATTATTTTTAAGAACCAGATCAAAAAAAGGTAATACTGTAGAAAATTCAATTTTTCCTGGAGTTAAGTGGTCATTTTCGGCTAGGACCCCTATATGATAAAGAATGTTAGAAGTACTTAATGAAGTGCTCTTTTGAGCACCGGACAGTTTTAGCAAAAGTTTCTTTAATATCGCTATATCTAATTTTCCATCAAGTTTTCCTGCTTCAGCTATTAACACAGTAGCACTCAGGGTATTACTAATCTCTATACCGGTTGTGATTTTACATGCTTCAATTTTATTGAAAAAATTTTCAATAAAGGAAGTTTTGACAGAGGAGCAGTATTCTTTATTAGAAACGAGTTTACCAAACGCATGAAATGCTCTCATAATGTAATTGGCATCAGAAATTGGTTCCTGGGCAATAAAATCGAGGATATCCCGTATAAATTGTTCGGATATTTGTAAATTACTGCAGTTTTGGGATATTACAGCTAAATTATGAATTAAATAGGAGACTTTGTCCGGAATATTGAACGTAGAACTAGAACGGCAGGAATTGATCCAAAGCATAAAGTCAGTAGCATAGCTTTGATTTAGATCGTTAATGACAGAGTAAATTTTTGATTTATGGTAATCTTTTTTTGTTACGATAAAATACAGGCCATTTTGATAATGCTCAAAACGACGAACCTTATCTAAATCGGATTCTGGACTAATTTTTCTTTTTTTAGATGATATATCTTGCTCTTGCTGAGAATCGATTAAATGTTTCATATAGTAAGCCCGCAATGAAATCACAAATGATACATTAAGATCTTAAATTAATCAATCTGTTGGTATTGTGCCGAATTATCTTATTTTTCAATTTTAACAATTGAGTTACAATAATTTTTTACAATTAAATCATGAGGATGTGATGAAAGCGCAAACCATATCATCTTTTGGTGGAAGCACGATTTTTAAAATAATGGATGTCGCTAAACCCAAGATTAAATCCGGCTATTTGCTAATTCGTGTATTGGCAACCAGTGTTAATCCTGTTGACTGTAAAGTTCGTTCAGGCGCTTATGATTTTCTTGCTCCTGAATTCCCAGCCATATTACATAGTGATGTGGTTGGGGTAATTGAAGAAATTGGGGCTGGTGTAACCGACTTTTCAATAGGTGATGAAGTATATGGGTGTGCGGGTGGTTTTAAAATGGAAAGTGGGGCTCTCAGTGAGTTTATGCTGGTTGATGCGGGCTTAATGGCTAAAAAACCACAATCGCTTAGTGCATTGCAGTCTGCTGCGTTACCTTTAGTCTGCATCACTGCTTGGGAAGCCCTTTTTGATAAAGTGAACCTTGTGTTTGGGCAAAAAGTTTTAATTCATGCTGGCACAGGTGGAGTTGGTCATATTGCTATTCAACTGGCTAAATGGGCGGGAGCCGAGGTTTATACTACTGTTTCTTCTTCCGAAAAAGCAGAAATAGCTCAGGCTTTAGGTGCTAAGGAAGCAATTAACTATCATAAAGAATCGGTGCAGGATTATGTTGAACGCATAACAGAGGGTAAAGGTTTTGATGTGGTTTTTGATACCATCGGTGGTGAAAATTTAACTAAATCATTAGCTGCAGTAGCGATGTATGGTAATGTCGTTAGCATTCAGGCAGCGGCAACTTATGATTTGTCAACTTTACATCGACATTCTGCCAGTTTGCATACCGTAATGATGCTTTTGCCTTTATTATGGAACATTCAGCGCGAACGACATGGTAAAATCTTAAAAAATATTGCTACCCTGGTTGATAATAATTACTTGCGGCCACTCATTGATCCGCATCAATTTTCTTTTGAAACCGTGGGGGAAGCTCATGCCTTGCTGGAGTCTGGGAAGGCTATTGGCAAGATAGTCATCGATATGCGCACGTGAGGTGATTTTGATTTTTTGTGCGACTTAAACTAAATTTATTCCATTAGTGCTATTTTTATTCAATGGAGAAAGGAAATGTCCAAAGACAATAAATTTAAAAACGAATCGCAAGATGCTCGTCGCCATGATCAGCAACACATGGTTCATCCTGATGAAAAGATGAAAAAGCACCATGAAAAAGTCAAGCCTGCAAAGCGAAAGTAAGCTTGAGTTATAGGGTTTCAAATAATCTATGTAACGCGCCTTCTAAATCCCCGCAGCCTGCAGATAAGGAGCGGGGTCAGTCTTATGAGAAAAGCAAATTAAGCGATTTTCTGATAAATGCTTTATCTGGTGTTTTTATTGTTCAAATTTATATTGAATGGGGATTTAACGCATCCAAATCAATAAAATGATGGATTTGAGCCAAATTCAATTTTGGGTTCCAAAATGAACTTTTTAAGTTTTTAGTAAAAAGATCAGATGGTGGTTGCTGCTTTGGGGACCGGAGCTTTATTTTATTAGGATCTTTTTGATGTTTTACACGCATTTCAGTAAAAAAAGCCTGAAGTTCGGGGGCTAGCTCTTTGATTTCTAAATGACAATTTAGCGTGGAGTGTAAAAAGTTTCGTTTTTGGGTCGAAATAGTTTGATATATCTGTCTGTTATGATTTATATCTTGATTTTGCTGTATCTCACTTTGTGCTTTTTCGATTATCGTGTTTTGTTTGATAACAACATTCGATAGCGCAAGAATAGGCATTAAACTCATATTAGTTTGATGATGAGTGTAATAGCTTAAAAATTTGGCGTAGGGGGCTTCAAACAGATTAATTAGCTTGTTCAAACTTTTGTGGTTGGACTCAGGTAATTCATTAGATAAGTGTAATCTTCCATCAATAAGTTCCAAATTAATTAATACTTGATGACATGCATCGTAATTTTGACGTCTAAATAATAATTCAGCTACCCCGATCCATCGCTTATAAGCATGCAGTTGTGCATCTCTGCTGCTATAAGGGGTTATTTCGTGCCATATCATGTAGCTTATAGTTTCAATGGTATTTAAGTAATTTTTTTGTGCTTCTGTTGTTTTTCTGGATTGCTCAAATCCTTCAGGATTTAAAAAATCTTCTTTGGGCATCCGTTGAAAGGCTTCTTTAATTTTTGCATCAAGAATATCAGCATAATTTTGAGTAAGTTTTGTTTCGGTATGCGCATAAATTGTTTGGCATGATTTCGAATGAAGAATAGCATGTTGCAATTTTGGCGCTCTGCTAATGTCTTGATCCCACTTATAACGATAGGCCCATTTATTTTGATTTGAATGAGAATTAAATAAGGTAAAAAAATCCTTTTCTGGCATAGTAGTCATCCATCGTTATATTGTTATTTTTAATTTAGCGAAAAAATCCAATTTATTAAAGCTTATCTCATCATTTTTGTTTTGCCATAAGTTGGTACGATCAAAGTATTTATCGCTGCTGGACTCCTTTGCTATTGCTGTCTAAAATTAGATCATATGTCCAGACCAATCATCCTTTAATGGAGCGGAGCTTGCCTTCTTTTTTAGGAATATTGAATCGATAAGGAGATTATTATGACTAAATATAGTAAAGGTGCTCAGAAAGAAGTTGAAAAAGAAATGCATGAGTATAAACATGGTGAGGCACATAGTGGAAAAAGTGGTCAAAAGGTAAAAAGCAGAAAACAGGCTGTTGCTATTGGTCTTTCTAAAGCGAGACAAAAAGGCGAGAAGGTGCCAAAGAAAAAGGATTAAATTACGGCTATAGAGGTTGATGAAGCTACACGAAGTGAAGGAAAAAATTAATGGTAATTACTTTCAATTCAGAAGGGAAAGTGACTTATTTTTTTCATCTCGTGGTATAAAATAGCCTCTACTATAAATCAACCCAAAGCTTTTAACATAATAAATGCGTGGTTATAGTGAATATTGATAATAGTCTTTCTTGGGCTCATCCTTTAGTACAGCAATGGTTTATTGAACAATATGGTTCACCTACCGAGCCGCAAAAGCAGGGATGGCCTAAGATTCTTTCATACTGCAATACTTTGATTTCTGCACCAACAGGTTCGGGAAAGACTTTTGCAGCATTTTTGGCATGCCTTAATAACTTGGTATGCCAATCTATTTCCGGAGAATTGACCGATACCACTGAGGTTCTTTATATTTCTCCTTTAAAAGCATTGGGTAATGATGTGCAAAAGAATCTAATGGGACCTTTGCATGATATTGAAAAACTGGCCAAAAAGCAGGGAATAGCCATGAAGGAAATCAATGTTCTAGTTAGGACAGGTGATACTTCAGTGCAAGAACGCCAGGCCATGTTGAAAAAAGCCACCTCATATTTTAGTGACTACGCCAGAGTCTTTTTATATTTTGCTTACTGCTGGTAAAAGCCGAGAAATTTTACGTCCAGTTAAAACGGTGATTGTCGACGAGATTCATGCTTTAGCGGATGATAAACGTGGAGCGCACTTAGCTCTTTCCTTGGAACGTCTTGAGGCTTTAACCCTTATTACCCCTTTACGTATTGGTCTATCTGCTACGCAAAAACCGCTGGATACAGTGGCTAATTTTTTAGTAGGGAATGATAGACCAGCACCTGCAATCATTGATATTGGTCATGCAAAACATCTTGAGCTGGCAGTTGAGGTTCCTTTAAGTGAGTTAGGAGCAGTGGCCTCTAATCAGATTTGGGATGAAATTTATGACCGTCTCGCAGAATTAGCGAATCAAAATCGTTCAACTTTAATTTTTGCTAATACCCGCCGGGTGGCTGAGCGAGCAGCTCATCATTTAGCTGAGCGCTTAGGTAAGGATTTAGTGGTTGCACACCACGGCAGTTTGTCCAAAAAACTTCGTTTGGCAGCAGAAACCAAGCTAAAAAATGGCGAGTTGAAAGCTTTAGTAGCCACTGCTTCTTTGGAATTGGGAATCGATATCGGTTCAGTGGATTTAGTTTGTCAATTAGGTTCGCCTCGCTCGATTGCGGTGATGTTGCAACGGGTAGGGCGAGCAGGTCATTGGCGAGGTGCTATTTCCAAGGGGTGCCTTTTTGCCACAACTCGTGATGAATTATTAGAATGCGCGGCTATTGTTGAGGCTATTTTAGCTGGGGATTTGGATCAGTTGGTTATTCCCAAAGAGCCTTGGGATATTTTAGCGCAGCAAATTGTGGCGACTTGTGCCACAGAAGATTGGCCTATTGATAAGTTATTTTCAATGGTCAAAAGAGCATTCCATTACAGGGACTTATCAAAAGAGCAGTTTGATGCCATTATCAATATGTTAGCTGAGGGTATCGCTGGCTCACGAGGTCGTTATGGTGCGTATCTTTTTTATGATCGCTTAAATGGCATGCTTAAAGCACGTCGTGGGAGTCGTCTGGTTGCTATTACTAGTGGCGGTTCTATCCCTGAAAATGGGTTGTTTACTGTGAAAACAGAGGAACCCAGTTTGACGGTTGGAACTCTCGATGAAGATTTTGCAGTAGAAAGCAATCGAGGAGATGTTATTTTACTAGGTAGTACTTCCTGGAAAATCAAACGTATTGAAAGTGCTAGAGGGCAGGTTATTGTTGAAGATGCGCATGGTGCGCCTCCAAGTGTGCCTTTTTGGTTAGGAGAAGCCCCTGAACGAACGGCAGAACTTTCTTTGCGGTTATCCAGGTTACGTGATTTTATTAGTACGATGCTTTCGGACTCATCTGATTCCGGAGTAAATGCTCAAAATTGGCTAATTAAACATTGCAAAGTAGATAATAAAGGTTCACAGCAAATCATTAACTACATACTGCAGGGACGATCAGTATTAGGCACGGTACCTACGCAAGAAAAAATTGTTGCTGAGCGCTTTTTTGATGAATCTGGAGGAATGCAGCTAATTATTCACTCACCCTTAGGTGCAAGAATTAATAAAGCCTGGGGATTGGCATTACGAAAATGTTTTTGTCGTTCTTTTAATGTAGAACTACAAGCCTCAGCTACCGACAATGGGATTAACATTGCCTTAACAGAACAACATAGTTTTCCTTTGGCTGATGTATTTCACTTTCTAAGTCCGGTGACTGCCCGAGAAGTGGTAGTACAAGCTATTTTGCAATCACCTTTGTTTCCAACTCGCTGGCGTTGGGATGCCTGTCGTGCTTTAGCCTTGGTTCGATTTCAGAATGGGCGTAAAGTTCCTCCTAATATTCTGCGAATGCGGGCAGAGGATTTGTTGGCGGCTGTTTTCCCTGAAGCCGTGGCTTGCCAAGATAATATTGATGTACATGAAATCCAATTGCCTGATCATCCTTTAATCAATGAAACGATGAAGGATTGTTTGATGGAGGCCCTAAATGTTGAAGGCATGCTTGCACTTTTACATAAGATTAAGAATAAGGAAATAGAGTGTTTGGCAGTAGATACCCCAACACCTTCTGTTTTTGCCCATGAAATTTTAAATGCGAATCCTTATGCTTTTTTAGATGATGCGCCTTTAGAAGAAAGACGTGCGCGCGCAGTGGAAATGCGTCAGACCCTGCCAACTAATTTGGTACAGGAGTTTGGAAAGTTGGATCCAGGAATAATCCATGAAGTGCGTCAGCAGGCATGGCCAGATATTCGTAATGCAGATGAATTACAGGATATGTTGCAAACTGTGCTGGCATTTCCAGCTAATTCTCTATCGTGTAAAACATCCAGTGATCTTTGGCTTAAATTTTTAAATGAATTGATCGATACAGGCCGTGCAACTACAGCGATTGACGGGGGGCAAGTATTTTGGTTTGCCATTGAAAAGGCGGAAAGCTTTAAAAATATTTATCCCAATGCGGTGATTAATAAGCCATTATCCTCAATAGAAATATCACCAATGGCGCGAGAAGAGGGGATATTTTATATGATCCGAGGCTGGCTCTATCATTTAGGGCCTACCTCTGTCTTTAAACTTCGACAGATGTTGCAGCTGCAAGCCACAGAAATTGAGCAGGTTTTGCTTCGTTTAGAAGCCTCTGGACTTATTTTGCGTGGAATTTTTGAAGGAAATGATTCAGTGCACGAATGGTGTGAACGACGTTTATTGTCGCGTATCCACCGCCTTACTCTGGCTAAATTACGACGAGAAATAGAGCCGGTAACCGCTTTGCAATACGCGCAATGGTTGGCAACTTGGCAACATGTGGCTCCAGGAACGCAATTAACTGGGGAACAGGGATTATTAGCAGTAATTGAGCAATTACAGGGTTTTGAAATTCCGGCTAAAGCATGGGAGGAACATATTTTTCCTAAACGAATCAAAAGTTATGATTCGATGTTGTTAGATAAAT
>CAZTYT010000101.1:0-8044 GCA_964618245.1 uncultured Legionella sp.
CCAACCTCTTATGGAAACGAATGAACAACTAAAAGGGAGTTCACTATGAAAAAAACTATCTCCGCAGTATGTGTCGTTGGTCTGGCAACTTTTATGCTAGGCGGTTGTACTAATACTGAAGTAGGTACTACTGTTGGTGGTGCAGCAGGAGCTGGCTTAGGCTATGCAGTTAGTGGCGGTAGTGCTGTAGGAACAGTAATTGGTGGTGGGGCTGGCGCACTAATAGGAAACTCTATTGGTCAACAGCAAGATCGAGCCTACTACTATAACCGAGGTTATTATAATAATGGTTATTACTATCACAATGGCCGTTATTATCGTCATGGTCACTATTATCGCCATGGTTATTATTACTAAAAATAACCTTTCCACATAGCCCAGATTATCTGGGCTATTTTATATCCAGTATTTAACATAAAAAATTCTTATTTAAATACAGCATTCTCTGATTTCCATTGCTATACTGATTTAAAACGTTTTCGACAGTGAAGTTGAAAAACCAGAACAAGGATTGTGATCATGCGCTTAAAAGATAAGGTTGCAGTAATCACTGGAGCAGCCAGTGGGATTGGTAAGGAAATTGCCTTAGTTTATGCCAAGGAAGGGGCAAAAGTTGCTATTGCCGATCTCAATCTGGACCAAGCGAAGGCTACTGCAGAAGAAATAAACTCCATGGGTAAAAAAGCCATGGCAGTAGCCATGAATGTAACAGATGAACAAGAAGTAAATCAGGGAATAGACAAAGTCGCGCAACATTTTGGTGGAGTTGATATTCTAGTCAGCAATGCCGGAATACAAATTATTAGCCCTATTGACGAATTAGCATACTCTGACTGGAAAAAACTATTATCTATCCATCTGGATGGCGCTTTCTTAACTACTCGCGCCGCACTCAAACACATGTATGCCTCTGGCAAAGGTGGCAGCGTTATATACATGGGTTCAGTTCATTCCAAAGAAGCTTCTATGCTAAAAGCGCCTTATGTCACAGCAAAACATGGTTTATTAGGCCTATGTAAAGTCGTAGCAAAAGAAGGAGCTGCGCATAATGTAAGGGCAAATGTGATATGCCCTGGATTTGTACGTACGCCACTGGTAAACAAACAAATACCTGAACAAGCAAAAGAATTAGGAATTAGCGAAGAAGATGTTATCAAAAAAGTAATGTTAAAAGACACTGTGGATGGTAAATTTACTACTACTGATGACGTAGCTCAAACTGCCTTATTTTTTGCTTCTTTTGAATCCAATGCCTTAACTGGACAATCTCTCGTTGTCAGTCACGGATGGTTCATGGAGTAAATATGGCGCAAAATAAACGCAAAAAACCAACTTATGATCAAATCGTCTGCTGCTTTCAAGGTGGTGGAGCGCTAGGATCCTATCAAGTAGGCGTTTTGCGTGCATTAGATGAAGCGGGTTATTACCCCGAATGGTTTGTAGGAACTTCCATTGGCGCTATTAATGCTGCTATTGCGGCAGGAAACCCTGAGAATATTCGTATCGAAAAAATGTACCAGTTTTGGGATAGAATCTCTACCCCCGAACTGATTGACAGCTCGTTGTTACCCGATGATCTTGAAAGCCGAAAAATACAACACTTACTTTCAGCTCAAAGCGCTTTATTTTTTGGCCAACCTGGGTTTTTCAGCCCACGTTGGCCTTCAATGCTATCTGGATTTAGTGATTCTCCTGACCGATTAAGTTTTTATGATACCTCCCCGCTTAAGAGCACCCTAGAAGAATTCATTGATTTTGATCGGATTAACTCTAAAAAAACACGCTTAAGTCTAGGGGCAATTGAGGTATGCTCTGGAGAAATCGAGTATTTTGATTCAATCAAACAAAAAATTGGTCCAGAACATGTCATGGCTAGTGGTGCATTACCTCCTGGCTTCCCTGCTATAAAAATAAATGATAAATACTATTGGGATGGAGGGCTATCAAGTAATTCTCCCGCATCCTATGTTTTATCCAGGGATGAATACCCTAAAAAGGTTTTGTGTTTTGCGATTCATTTGTTTGACTCGCTAGGAATGCAACCGCATAACATCGATGAAGTATTGAAACGTAAAAAGGATATAACTTTTTCCAGCCGTTTTACCAAAATGCTTCATCTCCATAAACAAATTCATCAACTAAAAAATACAATTCATGAACTAACACATTTCATTCCTCATGAACTAAAGAAAAAACCCAAAATACAACAATATATTAAAAATGGTTGCGAATCGACTATTGCATTAGTACGTTTTTTGTATGAACTTGATGAAAGTGAGTTTGACTCCAAGGATTATGAATTTTCAAAAAAAACGATATATGAACGGATAGAGCGCGGGTATCGTGATGGTCAAAAAGCAGTTAAAGATTCATCTTGGTGCACTCCTATTGCCAGAACTCGAGGAATAACTTTACACGATATGTCCCCGCATCACTATTTAAAGGAAGACTAACATGAAACCAGCAGACGTGAAAAAAAATGCTTTTGCTATGCCTCTTGCTAGTCCTGCTTACCCTCGTGGCCCTTATCGTTTCATTAATAGGGAATTTTTAACCATAACCTATGAGACAGACATGGATTTATTACGGGCCATCGTCCCAGAACCTTTAGAGGTTGTTGAACCGCTGGTTCAGTTTGAATTCATCCGTATGCCTGACTCAACCGGATTTGGTGACTATACAGAATCAGGGCAAGTTATTCCTGTACGTTACAAAGGCAAGAAAGGTAGCTACACCCATGCCATGTACTTGGATGATATGGCGCCTATCGCCGCTGGAAGAGAAATTTGGGGGTATCCTAAAAAGCTGGCTAATCCTAAATTAGAAATAATAAACGATACTTTATTAGGTACACTGGATTATGGACCCTGTCGTGTAGCGACAGCTACTATGGGATATAAATATGAGCCTCTAGATCATAAGAAAATAGCTGAAGCGATGAATATGCCTATTTTTTTATTAAAAATAATTCCCCATGTTGATGGCAATTTGCGAGTTTGCGAATTAATTGAAATTTATTTAACAGATGTTGTAATTAAAGGAGCGTGGACTGGTCCTGCACAATTGGAGTTAGCTCATCATGCCTTAGCACCTGTAGCCGACCTGCCTGTGCGACGTATAGTGAATGTGGTGCATTTGTTAACTGATTTAACCTTGCCTTATGGGCGAGTTGTTCATGATTATCTTGCTTAGTAAATTAGAGTATTGGTGCATTGGAGATTAAATAAAAATGTTAATTATAATCGGTTATATTATGGTGTTATTTTGTGTATTTGGGGGATTTGCTTTGGGTGGAGGCCATCTTGCAGCAATATTTCAGCCGATTGAACTACTTATCATTGGAGGTGCCGCATTAGGCTCATTGGTAGTTGCCAACAGCCTGAGTGTATTAAAAGCACTGGGAAAAGCAATTCCTAAAGTCTTTCGTAGTGAAAAAGCCTCCAAAGAAATTTACATTAGCTTGCTTGGGTTACTATACAACCTCTTAAATAAAGCGCGCCAGCAAGGAATGATGTCCGTGGAATCAGATATTGAAGAACCTGAGAGTAGCCCTATATTCACCAATTACCCAGCTTTAATGAGCCAGCATCATATTATTGAATTTATTTGTGATTATCTGCGCTTAATTATTACCTCCAACATGCAACCTTTCCAATTGGAAGCATTAATGGATATGGAAATTGAATCTCACCATGAAGAGGAAACTATTCCTGCAAATGCATTAACTAAAGTAGCAGATGCAATGCCCGCATTTGGTATCGTTGCCGCAGTGCTTGGTGTTGTTCACACAATGGAGTCAATTAATTTACCACCTGCTGAGCTTGGCGTATTAATTGCCCATGCCTTGGTAGGTACTTTCCTAGGGATTTTGCTGGGATATGGATTTATTGGTCCCGTGGCTGTAGCAATGGAACAACGCGCAAACCAGACGCAATTAATGTTGCAATGCATCAAGGCTACTATCTTGGCAAGCTTGCATAATAACCCCCCGCTTATTGCAGTTGAATTTGGCCGAAAAGTATTATTCTCAGCACAAAGACCTTCATTTACGCAATTAAATGATGAAATAAAAAATGTTAAGCAGGCTGCGGAACCCTCTGGCAGTGCAGAAGCCCCTGCCAGTTAAGAGAGCAATATTATGAGCGAAAATGAAAATACGACAAAAAAGAAAGAAAATCCCGCCCCAATTATTAAAAAGGTAAAAAAACATGGCCACCAGCATCATGGTGGATCATGGAAAATAGCCTATGCTGACTTCGTTACTGCGATGATGGCATTCTTTTTGCTCATGTGGCTTATTGCATCATTAAATAAAACCCAAAGAGATGGAATTGCCGAATATTTCAAACAACCATTAAAAATAACGCTTTTTGGCGGCGATAATGTAGGTTATCAAAAAGTCCCCTCCAAAGGTGGTGGCCCCAAAGTCAAAGATAAAAATGGACAAGTTTCTACAACTGATTTGTCTTCTGCTCAGGATGCAAAACCACAAGATATTAAAGTCATTCGCTCCACCCAAAATTCAACTGAAAAACTGGAAGAATTAAAATCAGAAATTAACTTAAGTATCCAAAAAGATCCTTCACTCAGTGGATTAAAAGATCGTATGCTAATGGAAGTGGTACAAGATGGCTTACGCATTCAGCTTATTGATAACCAGAAGCAACCCATGTTTGATGTAGGCTCAGAAAAACTCAATCCGCAATTTGAAGCTATTTTTACTAAAATTGCCAAGCTTCTTAATGGTGTACCTAATAAAATTACTATCCAGGGATATACTGATGCACATCCTTATCACAACCCTGATGAGTTAGAATATACCAACTGGGAACTATCTTCCCAAAGAGCCAACGCAGCACGTAGGGCTTTAATAAAAGCAGGTTTAGATGAAACTAAAGTCCTGCGAGTATCTGGATTCTCTTCCACGGTTCTTTTAGATAAAAAAGATCCCTTGAATGCAATCAACCGCCGCATTAGTATTATTGTAATGAAACCAGGAGCTGCAGAGGAAATTATTAAGAATAATAAATAAAAACAAAAGACATCCTCCTCCCTACCCCTGAAAGCGAAGTTAACTTGGAGGCAGGGAGAATAACGTTTTCTGAACAGGATTGGGCTCCAAAAGACTATTGTTATTATTGAAAAAAGTCAAAGAACGCCCTGAAAAAAAGCAATCTTTTTGCATTTCATCATTTTTCAGCTCTTTTTCAAAGGCTTCTTTTTGATCTATAGGAACAAATTCTTTCAAAAATGACCAGAGCCCCTTTATTAAGAGACGCCCATTGTTGCTAGCACACAAAACAGAGAAAGGAGTTGTGCCTTTATATTGGCCTTCTCCAATAACTGGAACAAATAATTTTTGTGGATACTGTTGAATCAATTGCCTAAAGAAAGTCCACTCCCTGGCAATTAAAGAACAACCTTCTTCTGAAGAACATAAATAATAAAAAGGAGTTGTACCATCATATTCGCCCTCTTGGTTGACTGGGGCAAATAATTCCTGTGGATGCTGTTGAATAAATTCCTGAAAAAAAGTCCATTCTCTCACAACTAAAGCGTAACCTTTTGGGTTAGTAAATAACGAAGAAAATGCGGTAGTATTCTTAAAAACGCTTTCCCCAGTAACTGGGGTAAATAATACTTGGGGATTCTTTTGAATTAACTCTTTAAAGAAAGACCATTCGCTAGCAATTAAGGCACAACTTTCCTCCACGTGACATAAACAATAAAAAGATGTTGCATCCTGGTATTTACCTTCTTGGTAAACTGGGGTAAATAATGCTTGTGGATATTGTTGAATTAACTCCTTAAAAAATTCCCATTCGCTGATAATAAAGGAGTAATAACTTTGGTTAGCAAATATCAAAGAAAACGTGGTTGCTCCCTTAATAGGACCTACTCCCGTAACCGGGATAAATAATGCCTGTGAGTTCTGTCGAATTAATTCCTTAAAAAAATCCCATTTTTGGGTAATTAGAGTATGGCCTACTGTATTAGTAGATAATAAAGAGAATGGGGTTATGCCCTTAAGGGGACTCTCACCCGTAACCTGAACAAATAATACCTGTGGATTCTGTTGAATGAGCTCCTTAAAAAAATCCCATTCTCGGAGCATTAAAGCGCAACCTCCTTCGGAGTGACATAAAAAATAAAAAGGGGTTGTGCCTTTATGTTGGCCTTCTCCAGTAACTGGAGCAAACAATACTTGCGGGTGTTGTTGAATTACATCCCTAAAGAAAGTCCACTCCCTGGCAATTAAAGCGCAACCTTCTTCGGTATCGCATAAAAAATAAAAAGGGGTTTTACCTTGATGGTGGTTTTTTTCACTAACTGGAACACATAATGCCTGGAGATCTTGTTGAATGAGTTTTTTAAAAAAATCCCATTCTCGGAAAATTAATGCATAACCTTCCGGGTTAATACATAACCAGGAAAACAAGGCTGATGACTTAATGGAGCCTTCTTGAGTAATTGGAACAAAAAATGACTGCGGATACTGCTGAATTAATCCCTTAAAGAAACTCCATTCGCTGGTAGCTATTAAGCTAAAAATTTTTGCGCTACTGCATAATAAATAAAAAGGGGTTACGCCTTTATATTCACCTTCCCCTGTAATTGGAGAAAATAATTCTTGTGGATGCTGCTGAAATAATTCCTTAAAAAAAGCCCAATTATTGATAATTAAAGTATGACCTCGCACATTGCTACATAATATAAAAAAAGAACTTTTTCCTTGATTTGTATTTTTTTCAGTAATCCGAGCAAAAAATGCTTGTGAATTATTTTTGATCAATTCACTAAAGAAAGACCATTTTTCATTTAGTAAATCATTTCCATTGACAAATAAACGAGCAAAAGAACTTATACCTTCATTCGTCACAGCTTCAGGAATCAGAGTAAATAGCTCTTCTGGATATTCTTGGAGCAATTCTTTAAAGTAGCTCCATTCCTTTGCAATTAAATCACGGCCTGAGCCAGAAGCACATAAAAGATAAAAAGGATTTTGAGCTCGGCATTCATCGCTTGCTGTAATTGGAGCAAAAAAAGCTTTACGATTTAATCGCGTTTTGATCTCATTAAAGTGTAAAGTCAAAAAATCCCTGCCTTTAATATCTTGAACCATACACAATAGAGGGGTGTATCCTCTATATTTTTCTTGTGTAACAAGGCCGGTATCTAAGCTACAAATAATTAGGTTTTTAATCTCTTTTCTACGCAAAAAATCACTGTATTTAAAAAAATTATGCAAGAATATATGTAGAAAACTGAGCCCTAAATTCCCTTCTTTGTCTTTAAACTGATTTGCCAGGGAATCGATAGTATTGGAATCAAAAAAAACAGAATGACTGACAAAATCCAAAAAGGATTTATCCGGATCATCGAACTGCTGAGGAACTATTTGTCCCAAATTCTGATGTAAGAGGGGTTTCATTGCAGCAAATTGTTGTATTTGGTCTTGGGTAAGATACTTGCCAGGAATCGAGCATAAACAGAACATTAACAAATAATCCCCTGTCTCTTTTGCTATACGACATGCTGAAATCAGTATTTCAGAATACTGCTCTTTAGTTATAACCTTTTTATCTAAATTTGATTTAAAATGTTTTAAGAAAACCTCGACTTTCCCATGAAGCGATAAACTCACAAAAAGACTCTTATTAGTCGATGCCAACGGATGGCCAAAAAGAATCTGCTCTGCTCGCTTGTGGGTCAGCAATTGCTTAACATTGGCTTCGCTATTAATTTTGTCATACAGGTCTTCCACCCATTGAGCCAGTTTATCCGATAAAGGGGGAAGTGCTGTAGCCAATGGGCCAGGTGTTGCTGACTGCACAACGACTTCCTTTTTCGGCACAGCCACTACGGGCGCAGGTGTCTTCTCCTGCGACGCATTATCAAGCACAGGGGTTGGAGTTGTGGGCGTTGATTTCTGGATTGGTGTGGTGACCTGAGTTGGCTGCTTTAGCGAACTGCGCCATTGTGAAAACACATCCAACGATTCTTTTAATTCATTTCTGGAATAAAGCGCAATGTAGGCTTCTGC
>CAZTYT010000102.1:0-7739 GCA_964618245.1 uncultured Legionella sp.
GGTTGAAAGCTTTTGATGTATTTGATGTGTATACTGGGCAGGGGATTCCAGAGGGTAGAAAAAGCTTGGCAATTGCTTTAACCTTGCAAGATGATAGTCGTACCTTGGTTGATTCTGAGATCAATTCTCTAATCAGTGCTATAATCAAAGCGTTAGAGAACGAATTTTCAATCATATTGAGGGAATAATCGTGAATGCACTGAGCAAAGCAATAATGGCAGAAGCCCTTTGTGATGAGTTAAATTTGTCCAAGCCTGCAGCAAAAGAGATGGTTGAGAATTTTTTTGAAGTATTACGCCATGCTCTTGAACATGGACATCATGTAAAATTATCCGGTTTTGGTAATTTCATTTTAAGGGATAAGCCACAAAGACCAGGAAGAAACCCTAAAACTGGGGAAGAAATTCCAGTAGTTGCCAGAAGAGTTGTAACATTCAAATCTGGTTTAAAATTGAAAACTAAAATTGAAGAAATAGGAAAGTAGTTAGTTGAGTTATTATTCAAAACACGTACTTTTATGCACAAACCAGAAAGACGCAGGCAAGCAATGCTGCGCAAATTCTGGTGGCGAAGCATTTTTTACTTACATGAAATCGCGATTAGCAGCGCTGGATCTCCACGGTCCGGGTAAGATTCGTGTCAGTAAATCAGGTTGTCTTGGACGTTGCAGTTTAGGCCCTTGCATCGTGATTTATCCGGAAGGTGTATGGTATTCTTATGCATCTTTTGCGGATATCGATACAATTATCAATTCTCATTTAATTTCAGGCGTTATTGCCCATGAATTGGTGATTGATTCAGAGAAGTAGATTCGTTTTTACCCTGTTTGCCTCTGGGAAAAAATGACTACACTTACTGGTAAAAATTTGTCATAATTTACATGAATTTTTATTTCTTTGTAAATTTTTATCCTTTTTACTTGTAGGATGTTCTCGTTTTGGTTAAAATCGCCCGTCCATGATAAAAAGATTACTAATTTAGGCAGTTCGGAGTTCATTTAATGAAGACATTTAGTGCCAAAAGCCATGAAGTCAAGCGTGACTGGTTCGTGGTTGATGCCAGCGATAAAGTTTTAGGTCGCTTAGCTACTGAGATTGCCCGTCGTCTGCGCGGCAAGCATAAAGCTGAGTATACCCCCCCACGTTGATACTGGCGACTATATTATCGTCACCAACGCTGAAAAAGTGACTGTGACAGGTCGTAAGTTTAAAAATAAAATGTACTATCGTCACTCTGGTTTCCCAGGTGGTATAAAGTCAGATAGCTTTGAAAAATTACAGGCTAGAAATCCTGTTCGAATTATTGAGATTGCTGTAAAAGGCATGTTACCAAAAAATCCTTTGGGTCGAGAAATGTATCGCAAGCTTAAAGTGTATGTTGGCAGCGAACATCCGCATACAGCGCAGCAACCCAAGCAACTTGAGATTGAGGAATAAGTATTATGGCTGAAATGAAGCAATATTATGGTACCGGCCGTAGAAAAAGTTCAACAGCTCGCGTATTTTTGCGTCCTGGTAAAGGCGACATTAAAGTTAATGGTCGCTCTTTACAAGAGTATTTTTGTCGCGAAACCGCTTGCATGGTTGTAATGCAGCCTTTAGAAACCGTTGACTTAGTTAACAAATTTGATGTTTATGTCACTGTTGTTGGTGGTGGGGTTTCTGGCCAAGCAGGTGCTGTTCGTTTGGGAATCGCTCGAGCTTTAGTTAATTATGATGAGAAAGACTTGGCTGCTGATGCTGAACCAAACCCTAACTCTTTCCGTAGACAGTTACGCGCACGTGGTTTATTAACTCGTGATTCGCGTCGTGTTGAAAGAAAGAAAGTGGGTCTGCACAAAGCACGCCGCGCAACTCAGTACTCCAAACGTTAATTGTTTTGGATACGTCAAACCCCGCTCAATGCGGGGTTTTTTGTTTTCAGTACAAACAATAAGTGGTGTTTAAGTAAAGACAAATTTCTTAAATTGACGTCAATAAGTGTTTAGGTAATGATGTCAACTCTTAAGTTAATTGTGTGAATGTTATTACAAGGCGACTTATAATGACTGACGTAACTGATCCAGATCAAAAGAAAAGCGATTTAATTGATGAGGGTAGAAGGCGCTTTTTGTTGGCCTCTACCTGCGTTTTAAGTGGTGTAGGAGCCTTATGTGCTTTGACTCCTCTGGTCTCTTCTTTACTTCCGAGTGCCAAGACGCAAGCTGAGGGTGCTCCAGTTCAGGTGGATTTAAGTAAATTAGAGCCAGGTGAACAAGCAATCATTGAATGGCGTGGTAAGCCAGTATGGATTATTAGACGTACTGAAGCGATGCTGCAAAAGTTATCAACCAATGCTTCTCAATTAAGAGATCCTCATTCTCTGACGGGACAACAACCCGCTTACGCTAAAAATCTCCATCGTTCTGTTAACCCTGAATATTTGGTTTTAATTGGAATTTGTACCCATTTGGGCTGTTCCCCCAAATATAAACCTACACTTGGTGAATTGGGTCCTGATTGGCCAGGTGGCTTTTTTTGCCCTTGCCATGGCTCTACTTTCGATTTGGCAGGCAGGGTTTTTAAAGATGTACCTGCACCAATTAATTTGGAAGTTCCTCCCCATCATTTTATCGATAAATTCACACTAGTCATTGGTGAAGATAAATGAAATTGAAAGAGAGAAGGCATGAAAAAAGTATTGAATTGGATCAATGAACGTTTTCCATTAATAACGACTTGGAAACGCTATTTTAGCAATTATTATGTGCCCAAAAATTTAAATTTTTTTTATCTCTTCGGCGCCTTAGCTGTGGTTGTTTTAATCAATCAGCTGATTACTGGTTTATGGCTTACCATGTTTTATACTCCCAGTTCAGAGCAAGCTTTTGCTTCTGTAGAATATCTCATGCGTGATATAAATTATGGATGGTTATTGCGATACTTGCATTCAACAGGTGCTTCTGCTTTTTTTATTGTAATCTACATGCATATGTTTCGAGGGTTACTTTATGGTTCCTACCAACGACCACGGGAGTTAGTGTGGTTGTTGGGCATGTTATTGTATATTTTGCTTTTGGCGGCAGCATTTATGGGTTATTTATTGCCTTGGGGACAAATGTCCTACTGGGGCGCTGAGGTAATTACTTCCTTGGTTGGGACAGTTCCATATATTGGCGAGAGCCTGGTTTTATGGTTGCGGGGAGATTATTCCGTAACGAATGTAACCTTGCAACGATTTTTTGCCTTGCATGTAATTGCGATCCCTTTACTATTATTATTACTTGCTTTTTTACATGTAGTTGCCTTGCATCATGTAGGCTCTAATAATCCTGAGGGCATAGAAATAAAAGACCATTTGGATCAAAATGGAAAACCACTCGATGGCATTGCTTTTCATCCCTATTTCTTGGTGAAAGATTTTGTTGGTGTGATTGCTTTTTTAGTATTGTTTTTTTCAGTTGTTTTTTTTATGCCGGAAATGGGCGGATATTTTTTGGAGCCGAGTAATTTTACGCCTGCAAATCCTATGATAACCCCAGATCATATTGCTCCAATGTGGTATATGTCACCTTTTTATGCCATTTTACGTGCTATTCCCTATAAAGCAGGTGGCGTTATTTGCATGGCTTTTGCCGTATTACTCCTATTTCTCCTGCCTTGGTTAGATCATAGCCCCGTCCGGTCAATGCGTTATAAAGGAAGAATATCACGTTGGATGCTTGGTGGAGGTGTTTTTGCCTTTATTTTACTAGGTTATTTAGGAACGATTCCAGTAAATCCGGGGCGCTTACTTCTCGCAAGAATCAGCATGGTCTTTTATTATGCTTATTTTTTGCTTATGCCTTTTTATACTCGTTGGGAAAAAAGTCAGCTGCTTCCTGCTAGAATAGGACATCGCAATGAAGCATAAAAGACTCTTTTTTCTAATCCTACTAACAATATGGAGTATTAATAGTAATACACAGGGTTTATTACCTATAGTTCAGGATAAGCCAGCCTTACAGCGAGGGGCGAGAACTTTTATGAATTATTGCTCAGGCTGCCATTCGTTAAAATATCTTCGATATAATCGAATGGCTGAAGGTTTAGGGTTAATAGGATACGATGGGCGTACAGACGAAGATTTATTAACGAATAATCTTATTTTTACTACAGCAAAGGTAAATGATCCAATTCGTATTGCTTTACCTCCTGAAGATGCGAAGCAATGGTTTGGAGTAGTGCCCCCCGATCTTTCATTAGTTGCTAAAGAGAAAGGGCAATCTTGGCTTTATCAGTATTTACAAAGTTTTTATAACGATAACTCCAGGCCTTTCGGGACAAATAATCTTTTAGTTCCCGGCGTTGCTATGCCTGATATATTGGCGCCTTTAGCTGGTGAAAAAGTTTTGATTCGAAATAACGAGAATGGGTCATTGCATTTAATGCTAGCTAGCCATGGCGAATTAAATGGAGCCCAGCTTGATTTATTAATACAGGATCTGGTTGGTTTTCTTGTTTATGTGAGTGAGCCGGAGCTAGCTGTTCGTTATCAGATAGGCATATTTGTTGTTGGTTTTTTCCTTATATTTTTATTGGTTGCCATTTATTTAAAAAAGTTATATTGGCAAAAAATACCCAACAAGTAACCCAAAAGATTAAAAATATGTTAAAATGTGGAGTTTGTGCAGTAAAAAGATTACTGTTTTTAATGAATAGATAGGAGTTGCTCATGGCAATTGTTGCAAAGCGCACTATAATGTCTTTATTTTCTGATATTGATAATGCGGACAGTCATCAAGTTCGTATTGTGTTGGCAGAAAAAGGAGTAAATGTTGAAATTCTCCAAGCCAAGCAAAATGAGCCTAACGCTGATCTTTTAGCGATTAATCCTTATGGAACCATTCCTACGTTAATTGATAGAGAACTTGTGCTGTATGAACCACGTATCATTATGGAATATCTTGATGAGCGCTTTCCTCATCCTCCATTATTACCGGTTTATCCAGTTGCTCGTGCAGAAACTCGTAAGATGATGCATCGTATTGAACAGGATTGGTATTCTTTAATGAATAGAATTCTACATAATAAAGATGCTGAAGAAGCGAGAACCAATTTGCGTGAGAGCCTAACCAGTCTGGATCCTGTTTTTGCTGATAAACATTATTTCTTAAGTGATGAGTTTTCTTTACTGGATTGTGCATTAGCACCTTTATTATGGCGTTTACCTCACTTGGGTATAGACATCGGATCTGAATTTAAAGGATTAACAGCATACATGCAGCGCTTATTTAAACGTGATTCGTTCCAAGTAAGTCTAACTGATGCTGAAAGACAATTAAGAGCGGCATAAAGAATGACTACTACAACTATGACATCAATTAAACCCTATCTAATTCGAGCTGCTTATGATTGGATTGTGGATAATAACACGACACCTTATATTTTGGTTAATTCAGATTATCCTGGTGTCCAAGTTCCTGTGGATCATGTCATTGAATCAAGGATCGTTTTAAATATTTCTCCAGCCGCAACACGTGGTTTATTGCTAGAAAATGATCGGATTGTCTTTACGGCTCGTTTTTCTGGAAAAGCAGAGCAAATTTTTGTTCCTCCTGGGGCTGTAATGGAAATTTATGCCAAAGAAAATGGTAGAGGGATTCCTTTTGAATTTGAAGAAGAGCCTACACCACCACCGCCAGCTGCTGATGCAGGAGCAACTGCTGTTAAAGCGAAGCCTTCCTTGAAGTTAGTTAAGTAATAATTTAATTCCCGTATTAAGTAATCATAATGCGGGAATAATTTTATAAGCATAATAAGTAATCGTTCGCATTTCTGATGCAGCATTAAATTTTAGACAAGATGCAGGTAAATGAGGTGAAGGAGTGTACTGAAGTACATAACTGAGGCTAAGCGGTCTTGCAAAGTATAAGGCTTAGTGAGCAATACAATACTATAGGATAAAATAAAAATAACCCGTACTTAACATACGGCCTAACCAGTAGCGGAGCTTCCAGTGACTACGCCAGAAAACACCCTTTATCGTTGTGAGCAAATAAGAGCATGCGAACAGCAGGCTGTTTCTGTTTATCAATTAGATGAAAATGCATTAATGTCCCGAGCTGGTGCAGAAGCTTTTCTTTATATTAAGAAATTGTACCCACAAGTAAAGCATCTCGCTGTATTTTGTGGAGCTGGTAATAATGCAGGTGATGGTTATGTTGTAGCTCGTTTGGCTCATGAGCAAGGTTTGGCAGTTACTATTTATCAATGTAAAGCAGTGGGTGATTTGCCTCCCGCGGCACAATATGCAGCCCTAATGGCCTCTGCTGCTGGAGTTGAGTGCCAATTTATTGATGAGCCATTGGATAGTGAGGTGGATTTAATTGTGGATGCACTTCTGGGAATTGGAATAAAAGGCCCAGTTCATGGAGTAATTGCTTCAGCAATTAATCAGATTAATGAAAGTGCATTACCAGTTGTTGCTTTGGATTTACCTTCAGGGATGAACGCTGATACAGGTATTGTTGAAAATTTATGCGTTAAAGCGGATGTTACCTTAACTTTTATTGCAAAAAAAGCTGGGCTCTATACTGCTGATGGTCCAGATTATTGTGGAACAATTTTATGCTGTTCTCTCCAACTGGATACTTGTGTTACCAAGCAACCTGTTAGTGCTACTCTTTTAACTCCTAGCACGGTGTCATTGCCTCTTGCCCCTCGAAAAAAAAATTCCCATAAAGGTGATTATGGGCATGTTTTAGTCATTGGTGGCGCCCCAGGAATGCCTGGGGCTGCCGGTCTTGCTGCTAAAGCTGCAATGCGGTCAGGGGCTGGTGCAGTGACGATTGCCACATGGCCTGAACATGCTAAAAGTGCTGTAGCTTATATGCCAGAGGCAATGATCTGGGGGGTTACAACTGCTAAAGAATTAGAACCGCTACTTACCCGAGCTACTGTATGTGTGGTGGGGCCAGGTTTAGGTGAAAGTGAATGGGCCCGTAATTTGTTCTTAGCAGCTATTACTTCGCAATTACCTATGGTAATTGATGCTTCAGCATTAAGACTGTTGGCAGAGCATCCTCAAATGGATGATAACTGGATTCTTACGCCTCACCCAGGTGAGGCTGCTGCTTTGCTTTCATGCCATGCTGGGGCAATACAAAAAGATCGTTATGTTGCTGCTGCCACTATTCAAAAACAATATGGTGGCATTGTGGTATTAAAAGGTACGGGTTCTATTGTACAGGGCAGCGATAAAAATGTTTTTGTTTGTCCCAAAGGGAATCCAGCAATGGCTAGTGCTGGCATGGGAGATGTACTAAGCGGTATTATTGCAGGTTTATGTGCCCAAGGGTTTTCTTTATTGGAAGCCGCTAAATGTGGTGTTTATGCTCATGCGCTTGCAGGGGATCGTATTGCGCAGGAACTAGGTGGAACTGGATTATTAGCCAGTGATTTGTTTGATATTTTACCTCATGTATTAAATTATGGTGAATGAATTAAAACAACTTAACATCGATTTACCAGATGAAGCAGCAAGTGAAAATTTTGCTTGTCGATTAGCATCTTGCCTGATTTCACCCTTAATATTGGCTTTCAGTGGTGATTTAGGAGCAGGAAAAACAACCATTATTCGGGCTATGCTCAGAAATCTGGGGATTCAATCTGCAATTAAAAGTCCTACTTTTTCAATCGTGGAGAGCTATGTTTGTCAAGAGAGGGTAATCCATCATTTTGACCTATACCGCATTCATCATGAAGAAGAGTTAGAGTATT